>CAYUNK010000008.1:0-60751 GCA_964446125.1 uncultured Nitrospiraceae bacterium
TTCGACAGGCTCACCATGACCGGTCACCCTGAGCTTGTCGAAGGGTGTACAGACTATTATGAGACGATTAATAATTGATGCCAAAATAGAGCAGGACGGTCATGTTAGGAGAGCAGGGCTTAGACGAATCTCAGTCGCTGAGTCAAGGGATGCAAGGGTGATTTCTCAGGTCCTCAGCCCTGTCAATGTCAGAAAGCATAGCCGTGCATACAAACGTCAATCGCATCTTGCTGATTTTGCCTGTTGTCTGTTCATAAACCGTTTCTGTACTCCAGGCAATGCCCTCAAACAGCTCTTTATGCGGCCTCTTCATTCCGATCAGATAGTACCCGCCGTCTGCTGCAGGGCCTATCACAATGTCGGCATGATCAAGGGCATCAAAGGCGCAGGAGATGATTCCAGAGTCCAGTGCAGGGATATCAGCGCCAGTCAGGACTGCCCTGTCAGCCCCCCTGTCGAACAAATCTATTGTCGCATTATGCATTCGTTTTCCAACATCAGCGCCCTGCTGCAGGAGTAGATGATTTCCGGGCAGCCACTGTCTGAAATCAGGGAGTCTCTCCGGCGGATCATAAAGGACAATTCGTTCATATTTCTGATCATGCGGCTCTGTTTTTGACATGATCATCTCAACAATCTGACGATATATCTCAGCAGCCCTTTGATCCCCTATCCCCTCTGCAAGCCGGGTCTTTACCCTGCCCGGCTCAGGATATTTGATCATAATGCCGTACAGATTCCGGCTCATCGGTAATAAAACCGTGCAAGCCGCTCAGGACTGACGCCAAGAAGATACATGATCATGGTTATCTGATTGACAATCGCTGTTCTGAGGATGCCCCTGCTGAGCCATCTGCGGACTGATGTGACAGCCTTTTTCTTAAGCAGAGCGAGATTCCCCTGTTTCTTCATGCGGCTGATAATATCAACATCCTCCATAAGAGGTATCTCTTTGTACCCACATATCGAATCAAATGCACTCTTTCTGATAAATATAGCCTGATCGCCGTACGGAAGGCTGAATATCAGGCAGCGGAGCCGGACCCATGCCTCCACAATGCGATATTTTGCCGACGGATTGTCTATGCTGAACCTGAATGCCCCTCCGATGACAGAGGGATCTTCAAGGGCATCTGTTACGGCATTGTGCCAGCCCTGCTCCAAGACCGTGTCTGCGTGGAGAAAAAGGAGAATATCTCCCGCTGCGACTGCACTGCCGGAGTTCATCTGGATTCCCCGGCCTTTTGGAGAGTCTGTTACGATAACGCCTGTTTGGCTGAGGGCTAACTCCAGAGTCCTGTCTGTGCTGCCCCCATCTGCCACGATGATCTCGCACGGGACGCCTTCCTTAAGAACCGACTCAATACAGCCAATGATCGTTTTTTCTTCATTAAGCGCAGGAATGATAACAGATATCATGATCTTGCCCGGGGACAAGGCATGGCTAACCCTCCTCCAGAAGTGACACAGCTTCCCTGTCGAGCAGCCACATAAGAGTACCGGCAGCCGGCCTGACCATTGAAGCAGGGCATGTGCTGTCGTCCTGCCCGCTTAGCAATGCTTTGACTATTTCGGCCTTTGATCTGCCGCTGACCAGAAAGAGCACCTGTTTTGCAGCATTCAAAACAGGAAGGGTCAGGGTCACCCGCCAGTGAAGTGCGGTGTCTGAGAAGACCGGAAGCGCAATACGCTCCTGCTCCCGAAGGGTCTCTGAGCCGGGAAACAGCGAAGCAGCATGGCCATCAGCGCCCACCCCAAGGAGAATGAGATCGAATGCGGGCAGATCCTGGCCGAAATGTTTTTTAATGGCAGATTCGTAATAGGCTGCCGCTGTCTCAGGACTGAGTTCGCCTTTGACCCTGTGAATATTCTCGGAAGGGATCCAGATGTTTGAGATCAGTTCATCGTATGCGAGCCTGAAATTGCTCTGCTCATGGTCGCGCGCCACACAGCGTTCATCCGACCAGAATAGATGCACCCTGTCCCAGGAGATCTTTTTCCGGTATGAGGTTCCGAGGCGACGGAAAAGCCGTCCGGGAGTCGTGCCTCCTGAAAGGGCTGCAGAAAACCTTCCCTGTACAGCAATCGCCTTCTGCGCCGCCTGCCTGAACAGCTCAGCAGCCGCATGTGCAAACTCATCAGGACTGCCCACGACCCTGACAATCCTGTTCAGAGTGGCCTCCAGGCCCTTCCGTCTTTCTGAAGAAGCCGGGCGGCCCCTGCAGGACCTTCTGTTCCGGAGGCGTAATTCTGAAGCAGCAGACCGGGTGAGTCCGATTCTATTTTATTAAGCAGAGGACTCAGAAGAGACCAGGTCTGTTCTACTCCGTCATCCCTCACAAAGAGCATCTGATCCGCCTGCATGCAGTCCAGAAGAATCCGCTCATAATCACTCAGAGCCATCACCTTTTTGTAGGAAAAATCCATATCCACCGGGCTTAGGCAGAGCCTGGTTCCAGGCCGTTTTGCCTGAAAGGTGATACCGATGCCTTCATCCGGCTGGATGCGTATTACGAGGGTGTTCGGCTCGATCTTTTCTTCAATGGCATGCGAAAACATCAGGTGAGGGACAGTTCGGTAGTGTACGGATATTTCGGCCTTCTTCTTTGACAGCCTTTTGCCGGATCTGAGGTAAAAGGGCACACCGTTCCAGCGCCAGTTGTCAATATGCACCTTAAGGGCTGCATAGGTCGGCGTCTGCGAGCCTGCAGCCACCCCCTTTTCCTGTTGGTACGAAACAGCCTCTTCTCCCTGTAAAGACCCCCTTTCATACTGACCGAGCACCAGCCAGTCATTGAGGCTGTCAAGAGGCAGTGGCCTGATAGAGCGGAAGACCTTAACCTTTTCGTCCCTCACCCTCTCAGACTCGAATATAGAGGGCGGCTCCATGGCAGTCAGTGCAAGAAGCTGGAAGATATGGTTCTGAAACATGTCTCTGATGACGCCTGCCTTTTCATAGTATCCGGCCCTGTGTTCGATGCCAATGCTCTCTGCGACAGTTATCTGGACATGGTCTATGTAACGCCTGTTCCAGAGCGGCTCGAAGATCGCATTGGCAAACCGGAACATAAGGATATTCTGCACCGTCTCTTTTGCGAGGTAATGGTCCATGCGGTAGATCTGGCGTTCAGTGAAAGAGCCCCTGAGTACAGTATTGAGGTGCTGTGCAGAGGCAAGATCAGAGCCGACCGGCTTTTCTACAGCAACATGGGTGAATCCGCTTTCTTCCTGCGAAAGCCCGGATACGCCGAGGTTCGAAAGGATCAGCTCATATACGGTTGGCGGCACTGCGAGATAGAATATGCGGTTGGTCTCTGTTTCGTGTGCCTGTTCGAGTTTTTTTATGACATCTTTAAGGGTCGTGTAAGATCCGGAATCGTCGTAAGAGCCTGCATGATAATAGAGTCTCTTGCTGAAGACATCCCATGCCCTTTGGTCGAAATCCCCTCCGATTGCCTTTTCTACTGATATGCGGATCAGATCGCGGAACGAGACATGATCCATAGCTGTCCTCGCTGTGCCAAGGATACAGGAGTTGCGCGGCAGAAGTCCGTCTCTGTCCAGGCGGTACAGTGACGGAAAGAGCTTTTTCCGGCTGAGGTCTCCTGACGCACCGAAGATCACCAGCAGGAACGGCTTTGGAAGATCGATGTTGCAGTTTTTATGAGGGCTGTTACTGGCAGGATTGCTGGTCATATGCCGGTTAAGCCCTGCCCCTGGCGTTACCCTTCATCTGTCTGACTGCATGGCCGCCGAATTCATTCCGCAGGGCAGCGAGCATCCTGTCAGAGAAGGCATTTGTATCCCTTGAACTGAATCTCTGGAAGAGGGCTGCTGTAATGACCGGAGCCGGAACTGCGGTCTCTATTGCCTGCTGTACAGTCCATCTTCCTTCGCCTGAGTCATCCACATAGGCTTCAAGCCCACTCAGCCGCTTGTCTTTTTTGAATGCCTCTTCTGCCAATTCAAGAAGCCAGGAACGGATAACACTGCCCTGGTTCCACAGGTGCGCCACTTTGGCGAAGTTCAGGCCGTTTGAATAGGCAGACGCCTCCAGAATACCGAAGCCTTCTCCATAGGCCGACATCATGCCGTATTCGATGCCATTATGAACCATCTTGACGAAATGGCCTGCGCCTGCCGGGCCGCAATGCAGGTATCCTTCTTTGGGCGCAAGGCTCCTGAAGATGGGCTCGTGTTTTTTGAAGGCCTTCTGTTCACCACCTAACATAAGGCAGTATCCTGCCTTCAGTCCCCATATGCCTCCGCTTACCCCTGCATCAAGATAAATTATGCCTGCATGCATAAGCCTCTCTGCACGCTCAATATCATCCTTATAATAGCCATTGCCTCCATCAATGATGGCATCACCTTTTTTCATGAGCGGAAGGAGACTGTTGATCATGTCGTCTGTCGGCTTTCCGGCAGGCAGCATGATCCAGACAGAACGGGGCGGCCTCAGGGCAGTGACAAGATCCTCAAGAGAGAAGGCAGGCCTTGCCCCTTTTTTTGCGATCTTTCCGGTCTTGTCAGGCGTCCTGTTAAAGGCAACCACCTTATGCCCGTCTCGAAGCAGGCGGACTGCCATATTCATACCCATACGTCCCAAACCGATCATACCGATCTGCATAGTTCCTCCGGGAGGCTGATTCTGATGGAATTGTATCAGAAAAGCAGGGCCTTATAAAGAGAGCCCTGTCAGTTGTATCAGCATCAGTCCATTGGTGAGGTGAGGTCATGAAGAGTCTGAAGGCAGTTATGATCCTGGTCACGACTCTGACGCTATGAAGCCGCCGGCCAGTGCGGGCATAGCGATTATGAACGACTCAGACAATACAGGCGAGCGTTCGGAAGCATTTGTTGATTATATCGAGATATTCAGGTGAGGGCATTAAATGCATGCCGATTGGAATGAGCAAGCACTTCTGTTATTGACACAACAGAATCCATTGATTATCATTTTTGTATGAGGAAGATAAGAATTACTGCTGAACTAAGTCCTGCTGAAGAAGGTGGATATGTTGTTTATTGTCCTGAGCTTGATATAACCTCTGAGGGAGAGACTGCTGAGGAAGCTATTGCCATGATCAAGGATGCTGCCTCAGGATATATCGAGGTTGTAGGCATAGAAAACATTCCCCGCTTCAGCAAAACTCATCAGGTACAGGCGCTCGAACTTGTGGTAAATGGGTAAACTGCCGCAGATCAGCGGGCAGGAACTCTGTAAGGCCCTCGAAAAAGAAGGGTTTCTCTTTGTAAGGCAGACCGGCAGCCATAAGATCTACCAGAAGCAGACAGAAGAGGGTTCTGTCACAATTCCGGTTCCTGTGCATTCCCATAAGTCTCTAAAGAAAGGCACGCTCCACAACATACTGAAGAAAGCAGGTATTTCAAGGCAGAGACTTGGGTTCCTCATGGCCCTGCTGCTGCACTGTCCGTAAATTGATCTGATAAGTTTCTTGACTGCGGAGGTACAGGATGCTTGACAAGAAGAACCCGGCAAGGACTGCGGCATGGAAAGGGCTGAAGGCGCATTTCAGGCTGATGAAAAATCGGCATATGAAGGATCTGTTTGCCAGGGATGCTGACCGTTTCGGGAAGTTTTCAATCCGGTTCGAGGATATGCTCTTTGACTATTCCAAAAACATCGTCACTGACGAAACTCTCAGGCTTCTGCTTGATCTTGCCCGTGAGACAGGTGTTGAGGCTGCCATTGCCAGGATGTTTTCAGGAGACCGGATCAATGAGACCGAGAAGCGGGCTGTGCTCCATACTGCGCTTCGGAACCTGTCAAACACTCCTGTCTATGTCAATAAAAGGAATATTATGCCCCAGGTAAATGCCGTGTTGGACCAGATGGAGCAGTTCTCCGCCAGGATCATAGACGGACAGTGGAGGGGCTATACAGGCGAGTCAATTACCGATATCTTAAACATCGGCATAGGAGGCTCTGACCTCGGTCCGGTCATGGTGACCGAGGCGCTAAAACCATACCGTAAGCCCCATATCCGTTGCCACTTTGTCTCTAACATAGACGGCACGAATATCTCGGAGACACTGAAGGGTCTTTCACCCGAGACAACACTCTTTATAATCTCCTCCAAGACCTTCACCACTCAGGAGACGATGACGAATGCACATTCTGCACGCAGATGGTTTCTTGAGGCTGCAGGAGATGAGGCGAATATCAAAAAGCATTTCGTGGCGGTCTCGACCAATAAGGCAGAGGTGCGGAAGTTCGGCATAGCGCCCGAAAACATGTTCGTCTTCTGGGACTGGGTCGGCGGCAGGTATTCCCTCTGGTCTGCCATAGGGCTTTCCGTCGCCTGCTCCATAGGCTTTGATCATTTCAGGGAACTTCTCGATGGCGCTCATGCAATGGACAGGCATTTCCGGGAGACGCCGCTTGACAATAATATCCCTGTCATCTTTGGACTGCTTGGTATCTGGTACAATAATTTCTTTGAGGCCGAGACCCATGCAATCCTGCCTTATGACCAGTATATGCACAGATTCCCGGCGTACTTGCAGCAGGCAGATATGGAGAGCAACGGCAAGCATTGCGACCGCAAGCGCAGGGAGGTATCATACCAGACCGGCCAGATCATATGGGGCGAGCCCGGCACGAACGGACAGCATGCTTTTTATCAACTCATCCATCAGGGCACAAAACTGATACCCTGCGACTTTATTGCGCCTGCGATCAGTCATAATCCTGTGGGCAACCACCATGACATCCTGCTTTCGAATTTCTTTGCCCAGACCGAGGCGCTTATGAGAGGCAAGACAACTGAAGAGGTTGAGCAAGAGCTTAAGGCTGAAGGGAAAAGCGTCAGAGAGATAAAAAGAGTTGCGCCCTTCAGGGTATTCGGCGGAAACCGGCCGACTAATTCCATCCTGCTCAGGAAGATCACCCCCCGCAGTCTGGGCAGCCTGATAGCGATGTATGAGCATAAGATCTTTGTGCAGGGCGTTATCTGGAACATATTCAGCTTTGATCAGTGGGGCGTTGAGCTTGGCAAGGCTCTCGCAAAGAAGATCCTTGTTGAGATTAAGGACAAAGCTGATGCCGGATCTCACGACTCATCCACAAACGGCCTGATCAATGCATGCAGACAGATGCGCAATAACGGTTGATACAGGGCTTATTTAGGTCTTTTTCCGGGGCAGAGTTTAACTCAGACTTCTCAGCTGCGAGATCTTCTCCTGCATATCCTCCGGAACGGGCGCTATGAATTCGATCTGCTTTTTTGTGATGGGGTGGGTGAAGCCGAGGAGCCCTGCATGCAGCATCTGGCGGGGAAAGGTTATCCTTCTTCTGCCTATTTCTATCGAGGTCTTTGACCCGTAGGTTCTGTCGCCCAGCACAGGGTGGCCGATGGATGCGAAATGAACGCGTATCTGATGGGTTCTGCCGGTGCCGAGTTTTGCCTCTATCAGGGTTGCTCCATGGAATCGTTCAATCACCTTCCATCTCGTATGGGCCTCTTTGCCTCTTCTTGAATGCGTAGACATCTTCTTTCTGTCGGAGGCTGACCTGCCGATCCTGCTTGATATCTCGCCGCTGTCGTCCCTGAGATTGCCGAGGATGAGGGCCTGATACAGCCTGTTTATACATCGTTTCCTGAACTGTTCAACAAGATCATAGTAGGCCATGTCGTCGAGGGCTACGACCATTACGCCGGAGGTGTCTTTGTCAAGTCTATGCACAACCCCCGGCCTGAGCGGCCCGCCGACAGAGGCGAGTCTGTCTGTATGGAAGGCAATCGCATTCATGAGGGTTCCGCTTGAGTTGCCTGCTGCAGGATATACGACCATGCCGGGGGGCTTGTTCAGAACGATCAGAAAGGAGTCGCAATAGAGAACTTCCAAAGACAGGTCTTCAGGCAGCAGTTCTTCTTTATTCTCCTCTACGGCAATGCTTATCAGATCCTTTGAGCTTGCCTTATAGCCGGACCTTGACAGGTTTCCGTTTACGGTGAGCAGTCCCTTTTCTATAAGCCTCTGCACCTGTGAGCGGGTCAGGCCTGAAAGTTCTGTCATGAGCAGATCAAGGCGTCTTCCTGCGTTTTCAGGATCAATATGAAAGAGAGTCACAGACATACAGATAATATTACCGCATACAGCAGGGATTTTGGCCAGTTGTTATAGATCAGACAGCAGGTAGTGGTGTTACAATAGATTCAAAGAGATGAAAGGGAGGCAATATGCCATGACAGGAGAATCAATCATTGAGGAAGTCTCAGGACTGTACAGGATCATCCCTCTGAAGGTCTTCAGAAAGACCCTGAATGTGACCTTTGACTTTGTCCCGATCCACCTGCTTCCCCGAATTGATGCAATTGACCGCGTGATACACGAAAGCAATGCAGTTTCGCCTGCTTCAGTAGGCACGGTCGAGAGGCCCTGGTACATGCACCCGTATCAGGAGGACAATCTGATAGTACTGCACGGCACTCGCCATGTTGAGATATACACCCATAAACATGGCAGGATCGAGACATTTACGGTTACGCCGCATGAGATAATCAGGGACGGCAGGGTGATTCATGAGGGAGGCGCCATGTTGGGCTGGCCTACCGGTGTATTTCATCGCATTCAGTCAGACAGAGAGGGTTCTGCATCGCTGAATCTTGCGGTTCATTATGAGGGCTTTGATATCAGGACGAACTTCAGCGTATATAATCTCAATATCACGAGCGGCGAATACAAGGTGATACGCGAGGGACATCTTGATCAGCCAGTTGCATGACGAAGGCAGTGTGATCCGGTCTCTGCCCCGGGGCAGCAAACAAATTGAAAGCGTCAGCAGATGCTTTTGAACAGGAACTGTAGCCTATGAAGAGAAGACTGATAGTGGTTTTTGCGGTCATGCTCAGCGCAGCCTGTTATTTATTGTTCAATGCGATCTACAGAGAGGCCGAGAAGAATGCAAGAGAAACAACGGATGATGAGGGTCTGAGAAAATGACTGTTGCATGGCCTGTTATAATCTTTTCTTTCATGCTATTATTTGCGTGATCCGATGCAACGTCACCTGAAAATACCTCTCAAGAAGCGGTCTCATAAGGCCGGCCTGCCCCCTGGCACATTGATGCATATCGGACGGACACGTCAAGAGGGCGCCAGGATAACTGTTATTGACTACGATGAATCAAACTTTTCTGAAGACAGCTTTGATTCAATAGAGGCCTGTTTTGCAGTAAGAGAACGTCCGGCTGTTACCTGGATCAATATTGAAGGCATACATCAGACGGAAATCATCGAAAAGATCGGGGCCTGTTTTGACATCCATCCCCTTGTGCTCGAAGATATCCAGAATACGGAGCAGCGGCCAAAGATCGAGAATTATTCGGATTATCTTTACATTGTCCTTAAGATGCTCTATTTCGATGATAAGCTCAATGCAGTATCAACCGAGCAGGTCAGCCTGATCGTAGGCAGAAGTTATGTTATCTCGCTCCAGGAAGGCCTTGAGGGTGATCTTTTTGGACATTTGCGCGACCGTCTCAGAAATGAGAAGGGACGCGCTCGCAGGCTCGGAGCTGATTATCTGGCGTACTCGCTCATTGACGCCATTGTGGACAACTATTTCGTCATCCTCGAAAAATTGGGGGAAAAGATCGAGCTGATTGAAGAGAGGCTTATAATGAATCCGACCACAAGTACGCTGCATGATATTCATTATCTGAAGCGGGAGATGATCTATCTGAGGAAGGCAGTCTGGCCGCTGCGTGAAGCGGTTAACACCTTAAGCAGGACGGATTCAGAGATTTTTCAGGAGTCAACGAGGATATATCTGAGGGACGTTTATGACCATACAATACAGGTGATTGACACGGTCGAGTCGCATCGCGACATAGTCTCCGGTATGCTCGATATATACCTGTCGAGCGTATCCAACCGAATGAACTCGATAATGAAAGTGCTGACTGTTATTGCGACCATCTTTATGCCGCTTACCTTTATTGCCGGAGTATACGGCATGAATTTCAGATATATGCCTGAGCTTGAATGGCGATACGGATATTTTTTGGTATGGGGTGTAATGATCGGCATCGGAGTTTTGATGCTGAGATACTTCAGGAAGAAGAGATGGCTGTAAGGAAATTATCAGGGAGGCAGGGTTGAGATTGAACAAGGCAGGGGCGACGGGAAAGCAGGAAATACAGGGCGTAAGACAGGAGATGGAGGGGGCTCATCATATTGAGCTGAGCCGGACCGAACTGTCTGAGCTGCCGATGGATTCACTTGGCGAAAAACTCAAGATATTGATCAGCAATCTGCCTCCAGATGGGGTGAGTTTGACGGAGATCCGTGACCTCATCGGTCAGGACGGGCTATTGCTTCTTACCATATTCCTCACGCTTGTATTTATGGTGCCTGTTTCGATACCGGGCGTCAGCACCGTCTTTGGCCTTGCCATTCTGCTTATCGGAGCCAGCCGTCTGCTCGGCCGCAATCTGTGGCTGCCAAAGGGCATTTCGCATCGGGTGATGCCGTCCGATAAACTTCGGACAGCGCTCAACCAGGGCGGCAGATGGCTCGCCCGGCTCGAGAGGGTCAGTCGCCCTCATCGCATGAACTGGCTTGTATCAGGCAGGCTGATGGAGACGGCAAACAACTTTGCCCTGACCGTCGGCGCTCTTCTGCTGATGGCGCCGTTTGGGTTGATCCCATTCAGCAATACATTGCCTGCGCTTGCCCTGCTGTTGCTTGCCATTGGGCTGTTGCAGCGTGACGGTCTCTGTATACTGTTGGGCCATTTTGCCAATCTCGCCACAATTATCTACTTTGCCGTTCTTATTCTTGGGGGAGGTGTAGCTTTAGGCGAGTTATTTCGATATATTGTTGGCAGATAGTATATAGTTCTGTTGAGCCATTACTGTAAAAGGCCGGAGCAGAAGATACGGTCAGCAATGCGCTCTCAGGAAATCCTCTGTCCGGAGGACTGACTCTGATATCACAGCCTCTTATACCGCAGGCAGTGTAAGGACTTTATGAAGCGCAATGTCAGGTCTATTTGGTTTCATCACCTTTGTATTGATCCCATGGCCAATGTCCCTCCACCTCAAGGTAAAGCGTAAAGCTCAGAAAAGTCCGGATGAGGATAATAAGCCCCAATATCATCACATTTGTCATGGTATCGGCAACAACTACTGTCCGGATGATATCCCCTGCGATGAGGAACTCCAATCCGAGAATTATAGAGCGCCCTAATTGGCGCCGGTATATGCGATATGCTATTCCTTCTGCTTCCCTGCGATAATGCGTAAGAAATCGAAATGAAGACAAGGCTGAGCCGGAAACGATCACAAGAACCCCTATGGCCTCTATTGCGTAGCCTGCAACTGAAATTATCTCTTTAAAGTCCATTAGTTAAGGACTCGACTATCTTGATATGCCATGCATTAGTGAACTCGCAGCCTCATAATATCAGAAAGATACGAGGTCGTAAATACAGCGATGAGTGATTCTCAGGCAACCTCATATAAAATCGTCTGGCCATGAACATGGAGGCAGGTTACGTGTTGCATCAAAATCTGCCATTTCTGCTTTGGCTTGACATTACCCGTTTTTCTCATTGCCCGTTTTCTCATTGACAGTCAGAGCATATTAACATAATATAATCAACAATAATCTAACAACACAGGGGGAAGCAGATGACGAAGGCAGAACTTATCGAGAAAATGGCAGAAGCATCGGGATGCACAAAGGCTTGTACATGCAAAGCGCTTGATGGAGCTATCGCGGCCATTACCAGGGCGGTAAAGAAGGGCGACAAGGTTTCACTTGTAGGCTTCGGCACTTTCTCAGTTTCAAAGAGAAAGGCAAGGACAGGCAGGAATCCAAAAACAGGGGTTGCTATCAAGATCGCAGCCAGGAAGACTCCCAAGTTTTCAGCAGGCAAGGCCTTCAAGGATGCAGTGAATAATAAGTAGATCTCAGTCAGGGATTCGATCAGCCCCGGAGGAATGGACTTTCGGGGCTTTTCTTGCCTGAAAAAGGCATTTCAGGCAGATTATGTATCAGCAGAACGTGCCCTGCCTAAGAGCTATACAGTGAACCTTCAGATGATAGTATTGCCGAGGTTCTTGTGAGGCAATTTCAGCGGAGACGGTTATTTTGAAGAAATGGATTGGTTTCCTTCTCTTTACCGATGGTAGTGACGTCTCCGTGTCCGGGGTAAACATATGTGTATTGAGGCAGGATGAGCAACTTCTTCATGATGTTGTCTATTATACCAATGGCGGCTGCATTGTCCGGAGTCCGGCCAACAGAGCCCTGAAATAACGTATCTCCTGAAAAGAGGCGGTCGGCAACCAGAAAACAGACAGACCCCTCAGTATGGCCGGGTGTATGCAGAACCTTGACCTCAATGTCTCCAAATCTAAGGCTGGATTCGGCTGTGATAAAGCGGGTCGGCTCTTCCTCTTTGCGCTGATATAAGGGCCTGTCACTGGAGTGCGCGTAAACGTCTGCCCCGTATTTCATGCGATATTGGCCATTGGCACCAGTATGGTCAAAGTGGCCGTGAGTATTCAGTATGCCTTTTATGGCAATGGCAGAGCCCTCAATAAAGGACTCAAGTTCGCCGCTTTTTGATCCCGGATCAATAATAATACCCTGCCCGGATCTTCTGCTGTAGAGCAGATATACATTTTGATCCATTAAACCGCCCCCATAGGGAATCTGGACAATATACCTCTGCACCTCGTAAACAGATGAGATGCGGTCTGCATAGGGGCTCACTTTATTGCTGCTGCTGTCTTCGCAGGATGTGCTGATGAATACAGCAAACATGGCAATAATGCCGAAAAAATATGCCTGCCTTTTAGCCAATACTTTCTCCTGTTTCATGAAGGTTAATGATAATCAAATGATCTCTGTCGCCGTCAGCATACCAATATAGCATACACCAGCGGCAGTTTGGTCTGCTGCGCATAAGCCTGCATGGAGTGCTTCAAAGGGATTTCTTTGGGCAGAGGAAACCTGTTTTGTCAATCTTCAGCCTGTTTTGCTATAATCACATACTTATCAAATATTGACCTGTAATTCGGAGGGAACATTGAAAAAGCGCATTACTGTTGAACTTGCATCACGGGTGAGAAATCTTCCCCCTTATCTTTTTGCGACCATAGACAGGATGAAGCAGGAGGCAAAGGCCAAGGGTGTAGATTTGATAGACATCAGCATTGGCGACCCTGACATCCCTACGCCAAAACATATAGTGGATGCGATGAAGGCAGCTGTGGAGAAGCCTGAGCATCACAGATATCCTTCCTATGACGGCATGCTGTCGTTCAGGCAGGCTGTGGCTGCATGGTACAAGGGCCGCTTTAATGTAGATCTTGACCCAGGCTCTGAAGTGGTCTCCCTAATAGGATCAAAGGAGGGAATCGGACATATTCCGCTTGCCTTTGTGAATCCGGGGGATATTGTCCTTGTTCCTTCTCCCGGATATCCGGTCTATCCTGTCGGAACCCTTTTTGCGGGCGGAGAGAGCTACATGATGCCTCTTGTCGAGAAGAACAACTTCCTGCCTGACCTCAAGTCAATTCCCTCTGATATCCTTAAACGTGCGCGGCTCATGTTCATCAACTACCCGAATAATCCTACATCTGCCTGCGCCCCAAGAGAGTTTTATGAAGAGGTGATAGAGCTTGCCGGCAACAACAACATCATCGTCTGCCATGATGCAGCATACAGCGAGATATACTATGACAATGAAAAACCGATCAGTTTTCTTGAGGTGGAGGGCTCTAAAGAAGTCGGCATTGAGATGCATTCCCTTTCAAAGACCTACAACATGACCGGCTGGAGGATCGGTTTTGCTGTCGGCCACAAAGATGTAATCGCCGGTCTTGGGAAAGTCAAGTCAAACCTCGACTCAGGAATATTCCAGGCAATTCAGGAGGCCTCCATAGCAGCCCTTGAGACTGACGAAAGCACCCTTGCCGGGATCAGGGCAATATATCAGCAGCGGCGGGATGTTCTTTATAATGGCCTCAGAAGCCTTGGCATGGATGTGATTAAACCTAAGGCCTCTTTTTATCTCTGGACAAAAATCCCGGCAGGGTATGACTCCTCATCCTTTGTTGCCCATCTGCTTGACAAGGCTGGAGTCCTGTGCACGCCCGGCAATGGTTTTGGCGCTCCAGGCGAAGGGTATATCAGGTTTGCCCTGACAGTGCCGGTTGAGCGGCTGAAAGAAGCGGTCGAGAGGATAGGCAAGGCGCTCTGACGCAACGTGTCAACGGTCTTTATCGGGATCGGCTCAAATATCGGCAACAGGCAGGATAACTGTCTGTCTGCAATAAGGCTGCTTAAAGAGAGAGGCCTTAAGATAAGCCGGCAGTCCTCAATGATCGAGACAGAGCCCTGGGGGCTGATTGATCAGCAGCAGTTTATCAATATGGCGATAGAAGCAGAGACGGATCTTGGCCCGGAGGAACTGCTCGGTCTTCTGAAAAATATAGAAAGAGATATGGGAAGAGTGCAGACTGTTGAGTGGGGGCCGAGGGTGATTGACCTTGATATCCTTTTTTATGACGACAGGATTGTTGAATCTGCAGACCTGAATATTCCCCATAAGCATATGCATGAAAGAGACTTTGTGCTGACACCTCTTGTCGAAATCGCACCTGAAAAGATTCATCCAGTCCTTAAGAAGAAGATCAGTGAACTGAGGACGCAGGCAGATCAACGCTCAGGCAAATAGAAAAATCCTTTTGTTTATACTATAATATGGTTTCTTAATGGCCGGAATATCCATAAGAAAATTAAGGAGGAAGTATGATAAAAGTCTATTACGATAAAGATGCGAATATGGGTGTACTCAAGAAGAAGAAGATAGTGATTATGGGATATGGCAGCCAGGGCCATGCTCATGCGAATAATCTGAAGGAAAGCGGCATGGACGTAACCATTGGCGTAAGGAAAGGTTCAAGCTGGGACAAGGCAAAAGCAGCAGGTTTCAAGGTGATGACCCCTTCGGACGCAGCAAAGATTGCCGATGTGATTATGATCCTGCTTCCCGACGAGTATCAGGCGGACATCTATAATAATGAAATAGCGCCTAATATGAAGAAAGGCGTGTACCTTGCATTTGCACATGGATTCAATATTCATTTTGACCAGATCGTGCCGCCTGCTCATGTGAATGTCTTTATGGCAGCGCCTAAGGGGCCGGGTCATCTGGTCAGGGCGGAATATTTGCGTGGCAGCGGAGTACCCTGCCTCATCGCAGTCCATCAGGACCCGTCAAAGAATACCAAGGACATTGCCCTTGCATATGCCTCGGCAAACGGCGGCGGCAGGGCCGGCATCATTGAGACCAGTTTTAAGGAAGAGACAGAAACCGATCTGTTCGGCGAGCAGGCAGTGCTTTGCGGCGGTATCACCTCCTTGATTCAGGCAGGTTTCGAGACTCTGGTCGAGGCAGGGTATGCGCCTGAGATGGCTTATTTTGAGTGTCTGCATGAAGTGAAACTGATCGTTGACCTTATTTACGAGGGCGGCATATCCAACATGCGGTATTCCATAAGCAATACAGCACAGTACGGCGATCTTACACGGGGGCCGAGGGTGGTTACTGATGGGACAAAGAAAGAGATGAAGAAGATCCTGACCGAGATCCAGGACGGCGTTTTTGCCAAGGAATGGATGCTTGAGTGCAGGGCGAACAAGCCTACCTTTAACGCTTTGACCCGGAAAGGTGAAAAACACCAGATAGAAGAGGTCGGCGGGAAACTCCGCGCCATGATGCCCTGGCTCAAGAAGGGTAAACTGGTTGATAAATCAAAGGCATAGAGAAGGGGGCAGGTTGAGGTTGAGGATAAACAGCTTGGCCTTTCCCCTGATCATAACCCTTTTATCAAAATGAAATTAGCTCCTGAGGGCTATCCGTTTATTCTTTTCTTTGTAGCACTGTCCGGCATATTGTTCTGGATAGTCGGGCCGGGTGGCGGCCTGATCGCGGTTCTTTTGACAGGGTTTATGCTCTATTTTTTCAGGGATCCTGAGCGGAGAGCGCCTGAGGGAGACAATATCTTTGCAGCGCCTGCTGACGGGAAGGTGATTGTTGTCAAGGATCTCTATGAAACTGAGCATCTTCAGAGAAACGTAAAGCAGATAAGCATATTCATGTCGCCGTTTAATGTGCATGTAAACCGTGTGCCCTGCGAAGGCAGGGTAAAGAAGGTGCTGCATGTAAGAGGAAAATTCCTCGCTGCATACAGGGACGAGGCTTCAATGCAGAACGAGCATATTGACATGGTGTTGGAGACACGCTTCGGCGATATCCTTCTGAGGCAGGTTGCCGGTTTTGTTGCGCGCCGGGCAGTCTGCAGGAAAAAAGAGGGCGATATCCTCAAAAGAGGTGAGCGTTACGGGGTGATCAAGTTCAGTTCAAGGGTTGATATCTGTCTTCCGAAGGATACAGTAATAATGGTCAAAATGGGAGACAAGGTCAGGGCCGGAGAGACGGTTCTCGGAAAGATTGCTGAAGGATAGGAGCGATGGAAGCAGGACATAGACAGCATGGTGACAAACAGCCGAAGAAGGGTATATATCTGCTTCCCAACACCCTGACGCTATGCGGCATGTTCTGCGGGTTCTACGCAATCATGTCTGCCATAAACGGCAATTTTCTTCATGCTGCATGGGCGATACTTCTGGCCAATATATTTGACGGCCTGGACGGGTGGATTGCCCGGCTGACAAATACCACAACCAGGTTCGGCGTTGAACTTGACTCTCTGTCGGATCTTGTTGCTTTTGGCGTTGCGCCGGCAGTCATGATGTACAAGTGGGCGCTCATGCCTTTTGGCAGGCTTGGCTGGGCTGCAGCTTTTTTGTTCGTTGCCTGCGGAGCGCTCAGACTTGCGAGGTTTAATGTACAGACCGGGAGTTCCGGGTCAAAGGCATTCAAGGGCATGCCGATCCCGGGAGCAGGCTCTATCCTTGCTACAGTAGTCATTTTTTATAATGTCCACTGGGAGGGCCTACCTGACAAACATTTCATATATCTTCTGCTTACGATTTCCCTGGCTCTGCTGATGGTAAGCACACTGAGGTTCCATGGGATCAAGGAAGTGGACTTCAAGGAGAAACAGCCCTTCTGGATGCTGATTGTATTTGTGATGCTTCTTTTTGTGATGCTGATACATCCGTCCACCGCTATTTTCGTTTTTGCGATGATCTATCTTTTTTGGGGTATAATTGAAAACAGTATACTCCTGGTAAGGAAGGGCAGACATAAGAAGGACCAGCGCCAGGAGCAACAGGAGTGAATTGGTGAGAACGATCAGGATATTCGATACAACGCTGCGCGATGGGGAGCAGTCACCCGGCTGTTCGATGAATGTTGATGAGAAGATTTCTATGGCTAAACAGCTGGTCAAACTTGGGGTTGATATTATCGAGGCCGGTTTCCCTGTGGCCTCTCCCGGTGATTTTGCCGCAGTCAAGCGTATTGCCAATGAAGTGCCCGGCACCATAATAGCCGGACTTGCCCGCGCAAAAGAGGAAGATATCAAAAAGGCATGGGAGGCGATCAAGGACGCTCCCATGCACAGGATACATACGTTTCATTCTACTTCTGACATTCACCTGAAATATCAGTTTCGGGTCAGCCGGGAAGAGGCGCTGAAACGTTCGGTTGCCATGGTCAGTTATGCGAGGGGTCTTGCGGAAGATGTCGAGTTTTCTCCCATGGATGCGACTCGCACAGAGCTTTCGTATCTTATAGAGGTCGTCCAGGCCGTGATCGAGGCGGGCGCCTCGACTGTGAACATACCGGATACGGTAGGATACACAACGCCTTCAGAATTCGGCGCAATGATCAGGGCTATAAAGGAGAAGATCGGCAGCAGCGCAGTAATAGCTGTTCACTGCCACAATGACCTTGGCCTTGCTGTGGCCAACTCGCTTGCGGCCATCCGTAACGGCGCAGGGCAGGTAGAATGCACGATCAACGGCATCGGCGAGCGCGCCGGCAACTGTTCTATGGAGGAGGTCGTGATGAACCTCGCTACCAGGAAGGACTTTTATAAGGCGACGACAAATATCAATACCACAGAGATCATCAGGACCAGCAGACTTCTGACGAGGATCACCGGCATGCATGTTCAGCCGAACAAGGCGATTGTCGGCGCGAATGCCTTTGCCCATGAGTCGGGCATTCATCAGGACGGCCTGCTCAAGGAAAAGATGACCTATGAGATCATGAGGCCTGAAGACATCGGCCTTAAACAGACTGAATTGATACTCGGCAAGCATTCAGGCCGCCATGCCTTCAAGACCCATATTCAGGAACTTGGCTATGATTTGACGCCCGAGGAGATCGAAAGCGCCTTTGCCAAATTCAAGCATCTTGCCGACCAGAAGAAGGAGATCTTTGATGAGGATATAGAAACGCTCGTGACCGAGGAGTTTGCGAAGATCCCGGCAGTATACAGGCTGATGGATCTGAAGGTTGCAAGCGGCATGGGCGTGGTTCCGAAGGCTACGGTCAAGTTGAAGATCAGGGGCCGGTCTGTGCAGAAGACTGCAAGAGGCGATGGTCCTGTGGATGCGACTTACAAGGCGATTGCCGGCATGACCGGCACAAAGAGCAATCTTCTTAAATTCGAAGTAAAGGGAATTACCGGCGGCACTGATGCCCTGGGGGAAGTTGTTGTCACCCTTGAGGAGAACGGGAAGAATGCGCGGGGGCAGGGCGCTGATACGGATATTATCGTTGCAGCAGCCAAGGCTTATATCAATGCCCTGAACAAGATCGCCTTGCGGAAAAAGTAGATTAGTTCCGGCTCCCAATCAGAGCGCGGCTCTTTTTTTGTCTATTGGATGTCAGGAATTCTTTTGCCTGCAGAATCATTGCAGGATTCTTAACCGGAGGACTGCATGGTAAAACCTCTTACGATTGACGAACTCTATCAGTGCTGTGATCCTTCTGTTTTTTCCTTTGATACCACGGATGAACTTCCGGAGACGCTCGAAACCATAGGGCAGGAACGCGCACTGCGAGCAATTGACTTTGGCCTGAACCTTGAAAACAGCGGGTTTAACATATTTATGCTCGGCGAAAGCGGAACAGGCAAGATGACGACCATCAAGGCCTTTCTTCGCAAAAAGGCTGCTGATGAGCCGGTGCCATCTGACTGGTGCTATGTGTATAACTTCAAGGACCCCGATACACCGCTTGCGATCTCTCTTGATCCCGGCATGGCATCCCAGTTTCATAAGGATATGGATGAACTGGTGAAAACCCTGAGGGTTGAGATACCGAAGATTTTCGAATCAAAGGAATATGAAAAACAGAAGAGCCAGACAGTAGAGCAGCATCAGCAGAAACAGAAGGAGTTGTTTTCAGCCCTGGACGAAGATGCAAAGGCCAAGGGCTTTTCGATCCGCAAGAGCGTCAGCGGCCTCATGATCGTTCCTATAAAGAAGACCGGGGAGCCTCTGACAGAAGATGAATATGAGGCCCTTGAGGAGACGATAAGGGCCAGGATTGACGAGATAGGAAAGACCCTTCAGGAGAGGCTCAACGATGTTGTTCGTGAAGTGAGGGAAGCAGAGAAGAACCTCAAGACTGTGATGATCATGCTTGAACGCGAGGCGGCTCTGTCTGTAGTCGGTCATATGACGGAGGATCTGAAGAATAAATACATGACCCACAAGAAGATATATGCCTACCTGACTGAGTTGACCGAGGATATACTGGAGCATCTCGATGATTTCAAGGGTCAGGAAGAGCAGACGCCGGCCCTGCCCTTTATGCGTATGCAGAAGAATGAACCGACCTTTACCAGGTACGCAGTAAATATCCTTGTAAACAATAAAGAGACCAGGGGCGCTCCCTGTATCTATGAAAGCAATCCCACCTATGCAAATCTTTTGGGCAGGCTCGAATACAAGTTTCAATACGGCGTTGCCCTGACCGACTTTTCGATGATCAAGGCCGGTTCCCTGCACAAGGCCAATGGCGGGTACCTTGTGATCAATGCCCTTGATCTGCTCCGCAACGTGTTCTCATATGATGCGCTGAAGAGGGCTCTCCGAAATGGCGAGGTGCGCATTGAAGATATCTGGGAGCAGTACCGCATGATGTCCACCTCGACGCTGCGGCCGGAGGCCATTCCTCTTCAGGTCAAGGTTATTCTTATCGGCACGCCGTATCTTTATTATCTTCTGTATAACGTTGACGATGACTACAGGGAACTTTTCAAGGTCAAGGCTGACTTTGACAGCAGGATGCAAAACAGCAATGAAACTGTCCAGCAGTACGCGGCCTTTGTTGCCAGCATATCAAAAAAGGAAAAAACCCTGCCTTTTAACCGATCCGGTGTTGCAAAAGTCGTTGAATATGGCATTCGCCTTGCGGGTCATCAGAGAAAACTGTCCTCCAGATTCAGCGATGTAAAAGACCTTGTCAGGGAGGCGAATTTCTGGGCGAAGAAGGCGGAAAGTACTTTAGTCAAGGACGAGCATGTGGAGATGGCTCTTCGGGAAAAGGTGTACAGAAACAGCCGGATAGAGGAGCGCATCCAGGAGATGATCGTTGAGGGGACCATCATAGTGGATACAGCGGGCGAAAAGGTCGGACAGATCAATGGGCTTGCCGTCCTGGACATGGGTGACTATATGTTCGGCAAACCCTCGAGGATCACGGCAAAGACCTTTGCAGGCAAGGCCGGCATCGTCAATATTGAGCGTGAGACCAAGATGAGCGGCAAGATTCATGAAAAGGCGATTCTTATCATCAACAACTATGTCCATAGCACCTATGCCATGAAGAAGCCGATCAGTTTTTCTGCTTCGATAACATTTGAGCAGCTTTATGAAATGGTCGAGGGAGACAGCGCATCCTGCGCCGAGTTGTATGTCATCCTGAGCAGTCTTGCCGGTGTTGCGCTCAAGCAGAATCTTGCAATTACCGGTTCAATTGACCAGCATGGCGATGTACAGCCCATTGGAGGCGTCAATGAAAAGATCGAGGGCTTCTTTGACCTCTGCAGGGTGCGCGGTCTTGATGGAACGCACGGTGTGGTCATACCGCAGAAAAATCTGTTTAACCTGATGCTCAAGAAAGAGGTTATTGATGCAGTCAGGGGAGGTAAATTCAGTATTTATGCCATAAGCCGGGTTGAGGAGGGGCTTGAGCTTTTCACCGGCATGGAGACGGGACAGCAGAAAGATGACGGCACCTGGCCGGAGGGTACGCTCAACCATCTTGTGATGAAGCGGTTTGATGAGATCACCAAGGCCTTTAAGGAGAGGGAAAAGAAGGAAGGGAAGCCCGAGAATGCCAGAGAGGAAAACGGGAAATAAAGATCTTTCTTTTCAGCCCTGGATGCATTGAAGATGATCGGGGGGGCAGAGCCCAGACAGCCCCTTGCATCTGATGTCTGTGTCATGCATGTCATACCCATGAAAGACTGCGTGGGCAGGGCAGCCGCCTGTGCAGGAAGGATGATTCGGACATCCCGGCATGGAGCATCTGTTGCTGCTGAAACTCCTGAATAAGCCAAGCCTCGGATTTGACCATATTTCATCAAGAGAGTCGCGGAAGATGTTTCCGAGGCAGTAATAGTCAAACCGGCTGAGCAGATTGCATGGATAGACCGCCCCGTCAGGCATGACTGACAATTTTCGAACTCCGCCTGCGCAGCGTATGCCGTTGGGAAGGCTCTCTTTTTCGAAGCAGGAAGCATGAACCCTGTTGACCTCGATATCAGGATTCTGTTTTCGGAGATTGAGAAAGAATGTTATAAATTCAGGGTAACTGAGCGCAGCTTTCCGCTCTGAAGGGTTAATGGTGAAGAGATCCCTATGGATCAGATAAAAGCGCTGAATCCTCATCTTTTTCAATATTGCTACGATGTCCTGCATATCAGCCATTGACTCGTGGGTGAGTACGGTCTTGACAACAGGGTTCAGTCCCAGGGAAACAAGGCCGGTGATGCTGGCGATTGCCTTGTCATAGTTGTTGGCAGATGTGTGCCGGTTATGCGATTCAGAAGAACTCCCCTCAAGAGAGATGCCGACTGTGAGCTTATGAGGATTAATTCCCATGAGATCTTCCATGACTTCAGGAAAACTGCCGTTTGTGCTGATATTCACCATGAGCCCTTTTTCGACTGCAGCCCTCAGAAATGAGGGCATCCATGAAAGCAGAAATGGCTCTCCACCCATGATGTCAAGCCCGGGGATACGACAATCGGCCATGAGGTCGAGAAGGTCCAAAGCATCAGCAGGCGACATATCCTTCAGGGTATCGGATCTGCTGTTAAAGCAGAAGCCGCAGTTCTGGTTGCAGCGGTCTGTCGGATAGAGCTGTATGTATTTAGGGGCAGGGAAGGCCATGCCTTCCCTGTCTATTTCTTTTCCTGAGAACGCCGGGATATATCTGCCTGCTCTTTCAGGTCAATTAGATCGCGCATCTTCTGCAGGTTCTCGGAAAGCTCCCACCATCCATTTTTAAACGCTGCATAGTCAGGCGCCCCCGTCATTGCAGAGGCGTAACGGATGGAATTTCCATAAAACAGCCATTGTTTTATCCAGAGCTTTTCGATCTGTTCATCAAACGGATTAGACTTATCTTCAATGCCTTTATTCCAGGCCTCAGACAAAAGTTTTGTTGCAGACAGGGTCATTTCATCCGTCTCTTTGATCGTATTGTCCAGTTTTGCAAAATGGTCGTCTGTCCACCGCGTGCTATGGCAGCCACGGCAGACAGCCTTCATGCTTCCAAAGCGTTTTTCCTGCTCTGCCTTATCAATGAGAAAGTCTGAAGCAGGTTCATTGAGAAAGGTTGTAGGCATCGGCATACCATCCTTATTCCTGATGATCGTGGTATTGCCGTCTTTTGGCTGTGGATGTGTATAGATCAGCCCAAAGAGACGCACCCACAGGCGTGAGCCAAAGTCATGCGTCCGCTCGGCAATTACTGTACCGTCAGGCGCCGTGACAAGACTGTTATGACAGGTTGCGCAGGTTGGAGCCTTGAAATCCCTGCCGAGCACCCATGGCACAGCCTCAAAATTCCACTTATCTTCAAAGGTCTCGTAGAGAGTCCCATGTTTGCTCTCCTTGTACACATTGTAGGCCGGAACGTCAGGGTCGAGATGACATTGCCCGCAGGTGTAGGGTTTGCGCGCGACCTTGATCGAAAAACCGTGGCGCGGGTGGCAGGAGGTGCAGGAACCGATACTGCCGTCAGGATTTTCGCGGCCAACTCCCTGGCTCGGCCAGTTAGTGAGATTCGGCACTTCAATCTCACCCCATGCACCTCCGGCATTTACTTTCTTCATCCCTTTTACTTCAACCCTGGTGCCATGGCAACCCAGGCATGTCTCCTGAAGTGTATGCTCTGTAGGAGGCTGCATCACAATCTTTCCATCGTCTACAGTCTTAAGTCCGTCAATGGTCGAGACAAGGGTGTGATAAAGCGGGTTCGACATGATAATCTTCCATGCATGCCCCTTCTTGCTTCCGGAGTACTGATTAACCTCAACAGGATGACAGGTGCTGCAGTCTGCAGGCGAGACAACGACATTTATCCGGAATCCCATATGGTCGAAGTTGTCCTGGTGTTTTTCAGGATTTCTGCTGTGGCATTCGTAGCATCCTACGGCGAATCCCTTAAGATCATCTGGCAGGGTTGAAACCGATATTCTGCGTTCAAGGACAGGTTTTTCCATGGCTGTTTTTGGCGCCGTGTACGAGTGCATACTCGAAAGCCAGTCCTCAACAATGCCGGGAGTGACCATCCTGTGACATGCGAGGCATGCCTGCGTCTGGGGGCTGAGTTCAGCTCCGGATCGGGTCTCTTTTTCGGCAGCGCTTATGACAGCGTGACTTAATATAAGGATAGCCAGTGTCAAACTGCCCAGAAGTAACTTCTGTAGTTTCATTGCAGCCTCCTTGGGATCATGAATTATCAGAATTTTGAATGATACTCCTTCACCTTTTCAGCAAATGCCTTCCCGAACTGGTAGCATGCCTCTTCATCATCGGACGAAGGTCTGTACTGCACCTGCACACCGGGATCAAAGACCTCAAGACCCATACGCCGGAATTCTTCATACGCATCCTTTACGCCGCCGCCACCCCAGCCATAACTGCCGAATGCTCCGGTGATGCGGTTCTTCGGCCTCAGCCCGCGCAGATGAGTGAGAAATTCAGCAACCGAGGGAAACATGATATTATTGAGCGTCGGCGTGCCGATGAGGCATCCGCGTGATTTCCAGAACTCTTTGATCGCGCCGCTCATCGGCGTTGCCCTCAGCTTTATGATCTTGCAGTCAACTCCTGCATCCCCAATGCCCTGCATGAGAGGATAGGTCATATGTTCTGTGCTGTGCCACATGGTGTCGTAGATGATCGCGATCCTTAGGGCGGCCCTGCCGTTTGCCATATCAAGGTAGTCCTGAATGACCTTGCCAGGCGAACCCCTCCATATAACGCCATGGTCCGGGGCGATCATGTCGAAATCCAGGCCGAGTTTCTGCACTTCCGCAACCTTGTTCTTGATAAGCTGGCCGAAGGGCATAAGAATATTTGCATAGTAGTCAACGACCGCTTCATCAAGCTCCGCATGGGAGGCACACTCTACGAACTCGTCATCAAAGCGGGAAGCAGTCGCTATATGCTGACCAAAGGCGTCCTGGGAGATAAGGAGTTTTGCCTCTTTCACAAAACTCATCATCGAGTCAGGCCAGTGGAGCATCGGTGTTTCGAGGAACTGGATCGTATACTTTCCAGTACTCACGCTGTCGCCGGTTTTGACGATCGTAAACTGCCAGCTTGATGTGTCAAAATGGCGGTCGAGACCTTTTTTCCCTTTGTCTGTGATATAGATCATCGCCTTTGGGCAGTGCTCCATGATCTTGTCTATGCTGCTTACGTGATCGGGTTCGATATGGTTGATGATCAGATTCTTTATCTCTGCAGGATTAATCAGACTCTTAATGCTGTCGAGAGTGACATCAGAAAAATCGTGTTTAACCGTGTCGATCAGGGTTATATCTTTATCAACGATCAGGTAGTTGTTGTAGGTTGTTCCATTGGGGGTGATATAGCCGTGAAAGTCACGTATCCCCCAGTCAATCGCTCCAACCCAGTAGATATCAGGCTTTATTTGAACTGCTTTCATGGTTCCTCCCTTGTTTTCAAGATTATCCTTCGACTATTCCACGTTCTTCGTACATGAACCACTGGTTGGTGTTTTCAAGGAACGAATACGTTTCGTTCAGGATCGAAAAATGGTCATTCTCTTCAACTGCGAGCCGTTCGAAGAGTTCCTTCTCCTCGGGTGTCGGTGCGTCGGCAGCAGCCGTCTTGTAGAAATCAAACCCGGCCTTCTCCATGTCCAGTGCGATTTTGAATGCCTCCATCTCGCTCTGAACAGCCTCTGCACGCTGCATCATCTGGTCCTTGAGCATGCTGAAAACGGTTTTGATCTGCTCCTTTGGACTGGCAAAATCCTTCTTAAGTCCGAGACCCCCGAAAATGTGCTGGAGCATTGCAAGATGTCTCCTCTCATCCTTTACGAATCCCCTGAACATCTCCTTGCCAAAGGCATGATGGGCTCTGCCTGCGGATTCTTCATAAAAGGCAATCGCATCTGTCTCCATCTTGATCGCTGTTGAAACTGCCTCTGATATCATGACGGCCTCCATAAGGGGAATTTACGTATACAATTATATCAGAAAGCAATGATCAGCGGGTGTCTGACCTGCGGGGCAGTCGGCAGATCCCGGTGCGATTTGACAAGAGGCAAGTTGTGCCTTTGACAGAAAACATGCCCTGACAGTATCATTAAGCGTGCGCAGAGGATTCAGTATTGTGCTCGCTGAATCTTCTGGAGGCATGGATTTGGGCAGTGCAGATACTATTCGGCTCCGGATAGAGGCGCCGGGAAATCCTTCGTGAATCAAAACCTTCAACGGGAAAGCTGAGTATCTTGCCGTCCTGCTGCGCATCGCCGGATATGCGATCATGAGCAAGGGCAGATGAGGGGCAGGCCGCATAATGCACTCGCTGCCTGAGAGCGAACAATATATAATGAAAGAACTGTGAGGCAATCATGTTTATAAAAGAACATCTCGAAAACGGCATCCCTGTTGTAATGGAATCATTTAAGACGGTGCGCGCTGTTGCAGTAGGGGTATGGATCAAGATCGGATCGCGCTATGAATCCATGGAGAAAAACGGCATTTCGCATTTTCTCGAGCATATGTTTTTCAAGGGAACGAAGAAATATACGGCAAAGGACATAGCGGTTGAAATTGACACCATGGGCGGTGACCTTAACGCCTTCACTTCCCGTGAAAACACCGCTTACTATGTGAAGGTGCTCGATGAGTATCTCGAAAAGGGGGTCAACCTTCTTTCCGAGATACTTGTGCACTCCACGTTTCCCGAAGACGAACTGGAAAAGGAGAAGAAGATCATCAGGGAAGAAGTCAAGATGGTCGAGGACACTCCTGATGACTATGTTCATGATCTTTTCAATGAAACAGTGTGGGGCCGGGAGGGTCTGGGCCAGTCTATTCTCGGCACCCGCGAGACCATAGCCTCTTTTACGCGGGAAGATATTATGTCCCATATCAGGCGCTACTATGGCACGAAAGATATTGTTGTTTCCTGCGCAGGCAATTTCGACCACAGTGAGATGCTGAGGATCCTCAATCGCCGTTTCGGAGGACTCAGACAGGGCTCCTCGCCGAAGACAGGCCCTGTTCCGTCATTCCGTTCTGCAGCAAAGGTCATAACCAAGGATCTTTCGGAAGCCCATATCTGTATTGGCCTGCCGGCAATATCCCAGGTGAGCGAGGAGCGGTATGTATTTTTTATCCTTAATTCCATCCTTGGGGGGAGCGTGAGTTCAAGGCTCTTTCAGGAGATACGGGAAAACCGGGGTCTTGCCTATTCGGTTTTTTCCCATACTTCATCCTATCTCGATACAGGTCTCTGGGCTGTATATGCAGGTGTGAGCAGAAAACGGGTCAGAGAGGTGTCGGATCTAATTGTGAGGGAGATGCTGAGACTCAAGGATACCATAACCGTGGACGAACTTGACAAGTCAAAGAGGCATCTCAAGGGCAATATGCTTCTTGCTCTCGAATCTACGAACAGCCGCATGAACAATATTGCCCGGCAGGAGATCTATTTCGGAAAATATTTTTCGCCTGATGAGATCATCCGGGCAGTGGATCAGGTGACAATGTCTGAGGTGACTGAACTTGCGGAAAGACTGATCAGGAAATCCCTCTTCTCTGCGGTTGTGTACGGCCCTGTGGAAAAGGATGTTCTTGAGGGGATATTTTGAACATTAGATTCTTTTTGTGCGATAATAATTTATGAATAAATTGCCTTTTTTTGCCCTGTCTTTTCTGCTTTTTTTTGCCTGCGCATCCCCCGACAGCAAGGCCGCTGAAGACAGGAAAATTGCCGACCCTGATGCGGCTTTTTTCTTTATCAGAGGATATGAAGCGGAATTAAGCCATAACTGGCATGAGGCGGAAAGACACTACCTCAGGGCCCTCGAAAAAGATCCTGAATCCCGGCATATCAGAGTGCAGCTTGGGTACGTGCTTGTCCGCATGGACAGGTCGGATGAAGCGCTTGTTCTTATGGATGCCCTGCTCGTGGAGCAGCCTGAGGATCTGAATGCCCTGAAACTGAAGGGCGATCTTCTGAGGCAGCAGAAGAAATACAGGGATGCTGTCCCGGTATTTGAAAAAATTGCCGATTTGCAGCCGGGCAATACGGATAACCTGTTTGAGCTTGGCCTTTTACACTATTTCCTTGGCCGGCATGATCAGGCCATAGAGGTTCTCGGAGAACTGGTAAAAAGGGATGCCGGTTCTTTCAGGGCGTTTGATCTTCTTGGTTCTGTCTACATTGACAAAAAAGACTATGACAGGGCCTCAGAATTTCTGAAAACCGCGATCGGAATCAACCCTGACCTGGATACGGCATATTTTAAGCTGGGCGCCATTGCCGAAACCAGAAATGACCTCGTAAACGCAATCAGAAATTACGAGGAAGCGGTCAGGATCAATTCGTATAACGTTCAGATGAGGCAGCGTCTGGCCCAGGCATATCTGAAATTCAGGACATCAGGGAAGACTCTTGATGATCTGAAAATTATCAGCAGACAATTGTCCGGGGACGCTGATCTTCATGTCCGGATCGGCATGTTCTTCTTTGAGGAGAAGCAGTATGACAAGGCGCTGGAGGAACTGAACGCGGCTCTGACCATCAGGCCTGACAGTCCCGTGATAATGTATTATCTGGCGCTGGTGCTTGAGGAAACCGGCAAATATGACGAGGCGCTTCAGCTGTTGAAACTGGTGATCAAACAGGAGCCTTCAAACATCAGGGCATTTCTCCATATTGCATATATATACGGGAAGCAGAAGAGGAACGATGAGGCGATAGGCATCTATGAAGAGATCTTGAGTTTTGAGACGGACAAACCGGAGATCTATCTGTATTACGCCAATGAACTCATACAGAAGAAGGAATATCTGAAGGTTGAGGTTTTGCTTCAGGAGACTGTTGCCAGATTCAAAGACAATGACGAACTGTATTTTATGCTTGCCGTCGTGTATGAGAAGACAGGCCGTTTTGATGACATGGTTATTAAACTTCGCAAGGCGATAGAGATTAACCCCAGGAATGCCGAGGCATTGAATTATCTCGGTTACTCGTTTGCCGAGAAGGGTTCGAACCTTGATGAGGCGCTGTCCCTTATCAATCGCGCCCTGGAGCTGAAGCCTGAAAACGGATACTATATAGACAGCCTCGGCTGGGTCTATTATAAACAGGGGAAATATGAACAGGCTCTCGACGCACTGATAAAGGCGGCCGGTAATGTTGAAGATGACCCTGTTATAAACGAGCATCTTGGCGATGTATATCATGCTATGGGACTGAAAGTGCGGGCGGCTGATGCATGGAGACGGGCGCTTCAGCTGCACGAAAAAGAGGAGGGACTGAAAGAGAGGGTCGAGGGAAAGTTGAGCGACCTCGAAAATGCAGCCGGGAAATGAGTTGCTTCCCCATTTTCGGCTCATCCTGTCACTGCCATGTCATTATTGCTTGAAGCTCCTGCAAAGATAAACTGGTTCCTTTCTGTCCTGGGCAAAAGACAGGACGGATACCACAACATTGTGAGCCTGATGCAGTGTATTGATCTCTGTGATGCGCTGCTGTTTGAGGAGCACGAAAGCCTGGAGGTCGTATCGGATATTGCTGATCTTCCGGCAGAAAAGAACCTGGTCTTCAAGGCGGCATCTCTCATGCAGGCAGTTGCCGGCGTCAGAGCAGGCGCCCGGATAACGCTGAAAAAAGGCATTCCCCTTGCAGCAGGACTGGGGGGCGGAAGCAGCGATGCCGCCTCTACGCTGGTCGGTCTTAACAGGCTGTGGAGATTGAATCTGAGCACGAACAGTCTCAGGGCTTTGGGGGCCCAACTTGGCTCAGACATACCTTTTTTTGTTGATGATATCTTTGCGATTGCAGAGGGAAGGGGCGAGATTATTACATCACGTGAGGGGGCAATAGAAGTGCCTGTTCTGCTTGTCAACCCCGGCATCCCGATATCAGCCGCATGGGCTTATAAAGCGCTTCAGGTTGGGTTGACAAATCGTGCCTTTGATATTAAACTATTCTGTCAAAGTCTTGACAGAAAGGATTTTGGAGCCTTGCGTTCCCTGCAGGTTAACGACCTTGAGCCGCCGGTTTTCAGGACATATCCGGAGGTTGAAAGCATCAAGCAAAGGCTGCTTGATCAGGGAGCAGGGATGGCTGCAATGAGTGGCAGCGGCTCTACGGTTTTTGGTATATTCAGGACTGCCGCAGAGGCGCAGAATGCATCGAGAGGCATGGGCAGATACTGGTGCCGGGCTGTTACGACTCTTGCACGAAAGAAATGATTTATCCTGAGTATGTTGGGGCGTCGACAAACGGCAAGTCAGGAGTTTTTGGAGCTCCCATCTGGAGGTTCGAATCCTCCCGCCCCAGCCATGACGCTGAGGATAGCGATAACAGAAATGGCAGTTGAAGAGCAGCAATGCAGTAAATATTAATAGTCTCAAAATAGTCTGTACACCCTTCGACAAGCTCAGGGTGTCCGGTCATGGTGGGCCTGTCGAACCATGACAATGCTATTATAGGAATGTTAATAATATCAGGGAGATAGAATGCTGAAGGGGCTGAAAATATTCTCAGGATCGTCAAACCTGGAGCTGGCAGCGGAAGTTGCCGGCAAACTGGAATCTCCGCTTGCGGATGTGACCTTGTCAACGTTCAGTGACGGCGAGATCATGGTCCGTATTAACGAAAACGTACGCGGCTCTGATGTCTTTGTTGTCCAGTCAACTTCTGTTCCTGTCAACGATCACCTTGTTGAACTGCTGTTGATGATAGATGCCCTGAAGCGCGCATCTGCCGGCAGGATAACTGCTGTAATCCCATATTACGGCTATGCCAGGCAGGACAGAAAGGTCCAGCCAAGGGTTCCCATTTCTGCAAAGATGGTTGCAGACCTTATTAATGCTGTCGGCACGAACAGGGTTCTTACGGTAGACCTGCATGCAGGCCAGATACAGGGATTCTTCAATATCCCTGTTGACAATCTGTATGCCGCGCCTGTATTGCTCGATTACATGCATCAGCAGTATGATACGGACAATCTGGTTATTGTCTCGCCCGACGCAGGCGGTGTAGAGAGGGCCAGGGCATTTGCAAAGAGGCTGAACTGTACGATCGCCATTGTTGATAAACGGCGTGAGAAAGCCAATGAGTGTGAGGTGATGAATGTTATAGGCGATGTCAGGGACAAGGATATATTGCTGCTTGACGATATGGTGGATACGGCAGGCACCATGGCCCAGGCAGCCTCAGCGCTTGTGTCACAGGGCGCAAAAAGAGTATCTGCAGCCTGCACGCATGCAGTGCTCTCAGGGCCTGCAGTAGAGAGAATCAACAATTCGCCTATTGAGGAACTGATCGTTACGAACACGATTTCCCTTGACAGCAAGAAGGAGCAGTGCCGCAAGCTGACAGTGCTTAGCATCGCACCCATTATAGGCGAGGCAATCAAGAGAATACACGAAGAAACAACGTTAAGCACACTATTTGTATAGGAGGATATGATGGAGAAAATGAGCATACAGGTCGAAAAAAGGGAAGGGCACGGCAAGGGCGCTGCACGTTCCCTCAGAAGGGCAGGCAAGGTTCCGGCAACCCTGTACAGGGGCGGCAGTGCAGAGTCCATCCAGCTTTCCCGAAAAGAACTGTCAAGACTTATCAACTCGGTGGGCGGCGAGCAGGTCATGGTAGATCTTCAATTCGCCGACGGAGTCAAGAAACTTGCGCTTCTTAAGGATTACCAGGTTGATCCGATAAGAAGCGAGCTTCTGCATACGGATTTTTTCGAGGTCTCGCTGACCGAGGCCATCAAAATATCCGTTCATGTCGCAATACATGGTGAGCCGGTCGGCGTCAAAAGGGATGGGGGCATCCTTCAGCACCTGCTCAGGGAAGTAGTGATTGAGTGCCTGCCTGACCAGATACCGGGCAAGATAGAACTCGATATTTCAAAACTCGAAATCGGTCAGGCAATACATGTAAGCGACTTGAAGCTTGATGAAGGAATCAGGATTCTGACTGATCCGCAGGAGGTTATTGTCAATATTGTCGAGCTTGTTGAGGAAGCTGCGCCTGCTGAAGAGGCGGCAGCAGCGGCAGCTGAGCCTGAGGTTGTCAAGAAGGGCAAGAAAGAGGAAGAGGGCGCAGCTGCAGCCGACAAGAAGGGGAAATAGTTTTTGTGGCTTATTGTCGGTCTTGGCAACCCCGGTGTCCGTTACGCCAGGACGCGGCATAATATAGGGTTTATGGTTCTCGACCGGCTCGCAGAGAGCCTGGGCCTGAGCTTCAGGGAAAAGACAGATTACAGGGTTTGCAGCGGCTCCATCAGCAACCATAAGGTTGTTCTGATGGAGCCGCTGACGTTTATGAACCGAAGCGGCAGCGCAGTAAAAAAAGTCTTTTCAGGATATACGGTTCCCCCGGAGCAGGTTATTGTTATTTGCGATGACCTTGACCTCGAAACAGGAAGATTGAGGATAAGAAAGAGCGGTTCTTCGGGGGGGCATAATGGCGTTGAATCTGTGATCCAGAACCTCGGCACAAGGGATTTCATTCGGGTCAGAATAGGCATAGGCCGTGATCCGCTTATACCCGCCGAAGATTATGTCCTCTCCAGGTTCAGAAAAGATGAAAATGCGCTTATAAAAGAGGCGGTCTCAAGCGCGGTTGATGCGATTTCCTGTATTGTTACAGAAGGCCCTGACAGGGCAATGAACAGATTCAATTCATAGGAAGCGTTATTACGAAGCGGGTGCCCTTGTTCGGTTCACTCTCGGCAGTCATGCTTCCCTTTAGGTTCCTGATGATCCGGCAGCTCACGGCAAGGCCGCCGGGGCCAGCGCCCGTCTCTCTTTTGGAATGCATCGGGTCCGACATCCTGCTGATCTCCTCTGCATCCATGCCTGCGCCCGTATCCTGAAAAACGATGACAACGCTGTTGTCCTTTACCCTGCTATGTATGGCCAGGGTCCCGCCATGGGGCATTGCATCGGCTGCATACAATACTATATTAACGAATACCTGACGAAGCTGAGCGCTGTCAGTTGTGATCTCAGGAATGCCGGTGGAGAGCTCTTTCATTATGGTAATGTCCTGAACCCGGCTGTCGTATTGGATGAGCGACAGGGAATCTTCTATCAGGCTGTTGACTCTTGCAGGTTTCAGCTGCGGCGCAGCCATTTTTGAAAAACTCGAAAGCTGTCTCAGGATATCAACGATTCTGTTCATATGAATATATATGGTTTCGATAGTCTCTTTCTTCAGGTCATCCTGCTCCACTTCTCTGAGCATCTGCACCAGCGAGAATACCGAGGTGAGGGGATTGCCTATCTCCTGAGCTATGCCGGAGGTAAGCCTGTCGAGAGATGAAAGCTTTTCTGAGTGCATAAGCTGCTCTTCTGTCCTTCTCATCTCTGTAATATCCTGAATAAGCTTTATGTAGCCCTCTGTATTGCCTGTTTCATCCCTGATCGGCGCTGTTGTCATCTGATAATATCCCTTGGTTTTGCCGAAGAGGTTTGATATGATCTCTGTCTGCAGGCCGTGTTCTTCGTAGGAGGCGATCACGGTATAGTCAGAGCAGATATCGCTGCAGGACATCCCGGATATATCCCTTCCGGCCATATCCTTCATGGTCTCATTTATCCACTGAATTCTGTCTCCTGCATCTATCAGCATAAGGCCGCTTCCAAGCGCGCTGACCACAGTATGGAGTTTTTCCTTCTCGGTCGAGAGTTCTTTTGTTCTGATTGTGACTTTGTTTTCGAGTTCTCCTGCATAGTCGAGCAGCACTTTTTTGTTTCTTTCGAGCTCCTCTGCCGCCATCTTTTTTCTGTAATAGATCACGAGCATTGCTGAGGAGAAGCCCATTATGATCAGGATGAATAGCACTATCAAAGAGTAGACCCTCATTGAATTTCCTATAAGCCGGGTGACTTCGGAATAGGGGGATGACACTGCAACAATCCATTTGATATTTCCGAGCGTCATGGTCGAATATGCGAGAATCTTGTCCTCGCCGGAGGGGGCGACATATCTTCCCGAGAAGTTTCCGGTTCCTTCTATCATCTTCTTCTCTGCATCAAAAGACTTGTGGCACCTGAAACAGGAGGTGTCGGTCTTGTACAGATTCTTGCCCACCATCTCGGTTTGGGTGGGATGATAAAGGAGATTCCCCTTGTCATCAATCATCCATGCGTATCCTCTTGAGCCGGACTTTAAAGGACCGAGGAACATCCTTGAAATATCCTGTATATCGAGGAAGATAACCATTGCGCCGGCAAGGTTGCCTGATCTGTATATCGGGGCCGTGAAATAGATCCTTTTTGTGTCCTGGTATATGCGCGGCTCAATCTGCCCTCCACCCTGCACGGCTGCGTAAAATATCCTGTCGTCAGTCTCCTGAATGGCCATCGTGCCACGGGTGAAGCGGATCCTGCCCTGGGCATCAAGAAAGACTACCCGCCTTTTGATGTCTCCGATATGTCTGCATACAGAATCGGTGATGAGCCTGAAGTCGGCCTCATGAGGAAGATTTATCATTTCAGCCACCTGAACAAAATGCAGCATATCTTCCTTGACTACCGAAAGATAACTTTCGATGCGCAGGGCCTCAGTCCTGGCCAAAAGAAGCTGCTGGTTGTTGTATTGATCTGCCATATCCATTTTTAGAGAGCGCTGATAATGGACGTTCAGCGCGACGAGTGACAATGTTACTGCGATAAACATGATGATGACGCCGGCATAGCCTCTAAGAATGTTCAGATTCATTATTCCTGCCCCAGTGTCTTGAGTTTTTTCCATAATGTAACCCTGCTGATTCCGAGGTCTCTTGCCGCGAGGGTCTTATTGCCATTATGCAGCGCCAGTGCCGCCCGGATCTTTTCAGCGTCCAGGCGGACATCGCCTGGGTCGGGCTTTTTCTCATAGGTAAGATAATCAGGCAGATCTGCAACTTCTATCGTGTCAGTCTTGCAGGTTACCGCGCTGTGTTCGAGTGCATTGATAAGTCTTCTGACATTGCCGGGCCAGGGGAAGTTAATGAGAATCTCCATGGCAGGCGGACTGATGCTCTTGATCTCCTTGTTATTTACCGAGGATATCTTTTTCAGATAATGAAATGCAATGAGCGGGATATCATCGCTTCTGTCCCTCAAAGGGGGCACCTTGATCAGTATGGAATTAATCCGGTAAAGCAGATCTTCCCTGAATTTTCCGGATTGTATCAGACTATTGAGGTCTTTGTTTGTTGCCGAGATCAGGCGTATATTAACCGGAATCGGCTTATGGTCTCCTACATGCTCGACCACCTTCTCCTCAAGAACCCTCAGCAGCTTCACCTGCATAGCCATCGGCATATCCCCGATCTCGTCAAGGAATATGCTGCCGTCATGGGCCGCCTCGAACCTGCCTATGCGGTCGCTCACTGCGCCGGTGAAGGCGCCCTTCTTATGGCCGAAGAGCTCGCTTTCGAGCAGCTGCTCATTCAGGGCAGCACAGTTCATCTGCACAAAAGGGCCCTCTTTGCGCCTGCTCAGTTTATGTAATGCATTGGCAACAAGATTTTTCCCGGCCCCGCTCTCTCCATAGATAAGAACAGGCGCCTCACTGCCGGCGGCGTTCCTGATATGCTCGTATAATCTCTGCATCGGCACACTTTTACCCAGCAGGCCCATAAACCAGTATTCCTGCCTCAACTCCTGCTTCAGCCCCTGAAGTTCCATCTCTTTTTTGTAAAGAGATGTTATGTCTGTGATGGATTCAACGGTTCCTATAATATTGCCCTGATCATCCCGGGCAGTGACCACATTTTTTAACAGATGAACGATACGACCGTCCCCTGTCTTTATCCAGCACTCCTTATTATATGTAGCGCCGAAATCTTCGAGTTGGGTGTCTGTCTTGCCCCTGGTTTCGCATGAATCCATTTCATAATTCAGTACAGAGCTCTTTTTTCCGATGATATCCTCTCTTCGATAACCGGTAATCTCCTCAGCGGCACGATTGAACAATACAATAGTGCCTGAATTGTCTACCACCATAAGGCCGTCCCTCATGGTCTCGATCACATCCGGCCAGAACTGCGGGTTTTTCATTAATTTATTTATCATAGCCTCTAAATGGTGTTAATTAATGTTAATCAGGTTAAGTGTGTTAATTATCAAACTTAACAAGTTAACACTATCTATTGCAAGCTGATAATGCATCTTTTGTATTAACTGGTTGATATTAAAGGAAAGTGATCTGATCAGTGCAAGTGGCATATGGCTTGCAACTATAGATAACGTTCTGCGTTGCATTAGGTAACGCTTGATTCACAAAGGGAGGAAGTATCAATGGACAAGGTCTTGATAGCAGTGGATGGCACGAAGGCCTCAACTGCAGTTTTAGCAACTTTTTATAATCTGGTAAAGAAGCCTCAGCAGGTAGTTCTCCTGCATGTAGAGAAGCTTGAGGGCCGTTCAGCCATGATAGATATGCTCGGTGATGCTGAAATGAATACCCTCAAAGAGGCATTGACCGGCACTGAACACATGAATTCTCTGGATGAGAAAGCAGTAAGGATTCTTGATTATTACAAAAGGGAGTTTAAAAACAGCGGGCTTTCCGATGTTGTCGGCAAAATACGGGCCGGTCATCCATGTGATGAAATTCTTAAGGTTGCGGAGGAAGAGGACGTTGATCTGATTCTCCTGGGCAATAGTGATAGAAGGGGTCTCGGCTGGGTGATCTCCGGTTCTGTAGCCAATGAGGTGCGAAGGCGTTCAGCAGTGCCTGTGCTTGTGGCGAAGAGGCCGCCGACATGTGAAGAGCCTTACAGCTGGAGGGATGCCATTGCAGCCGTCTCTGTTACAAGCGCAATTGCATTTGGTCTGTTTCTTTTTGGCCAGATTGTTCAAAGATAGCCATCAGTAATAACAATTATCAGGAGGATGTAATGAAAAAAGTATTGATTGCAGTAGACGAAACAAAAGGTTCCAGAGAGATCTTATCGGTATTCAAGAATCTCGTCAGGCCGCCTGAAGAGGTGCTTCTGCTTCATGTGCAGAGGCTTGAGGGCAATTCGATTATGATTGATATGCTGGGCGATGCCGAGTTATCCACATTGAAAGAATCGCTCAGGGGCACAGAGTACAAGGAAGAGCTCGACAGAAAGGCTGAGAAGATTCTTAACTATTACAGGAAAGAACTGGAGGACGGCGGCCTTATCAGGATCAGAACACTTGTAAGGGAGGGAATACCGGCAGATGAGATCAATAAGGTTGCTGAAGAAGAGAATATTGATCTGATCATAATGGGCAGCAACGGCAAAAGAGGGCTGTTCAGACTTGTTGCCGGATGTGTGAGCAAGGAAGTTGAGAAAAACTCAACCGTGCCTGTGCTGGTTGCAAAGGCAGATGATTCAGCAAGGGAGTTTTCAGCGCAAGGTGTAAGGGTTGCTGCAAATTAAAGACTGGGAAAATTTTTAATTTTCCTGCAAGACGCGCTCATATAATACAGTCCCGGTTAATTTTTTCTGTTGCGGGAGGCCATACACCCTCTGGCGAAATAGCCAGAGGGTGCTTTGGCCGTTTTGTGATGCGCGCAAATATCTTATTGGGAGGAGTCAGGTTAGTGACAAAACAGGTATTAAAGACAAAAGGTCATTGCTGCAGGAAAATCGCATCTGCAGGCAGAGGGGGTTATTCATATGCCATTTGGTAGTGCTATTTCGGCGTTGACAGCGGTGCTTCTGGGTACCGCGCTCGGGTTTGTTCTTCAGAGAGGGCGTTTCTGTCTCAATTCTGCCTTCAGGGATATTATTTTCATACAGGACCTGACATTCTTCAGGGCATATCTGCTCTGTCTTGTCGTTGCGATTGTCGGCACGAACGTTCTGGAAAGTTCCGGTCTTATTATGACCTATGATCAGGATGCAGGTGGGCTGGTTTCTACTGAGTTGATGCGTCAGAGTTTTGTGCCTCTTGCCAATATACTTGGCGGATTCCTCTTCGGGCTCGGGATTGTGCTTGCAGGCGGGTGTGCAAGCGGAATCGTGTACAGGCTTGGCGAGGGTCAGATCGGGGCGCTGATTGCGATCGTCGGATTTTTCTTCGGCGTCGGCATGACCACGGACGGTCTGCTCAGCCCGGTGCGTGAATATCTGAAAGGCTTCAGAGTTGATGTCTTTGGTGTTACGAATCCGGCTATATGGGATCTTTTCGGCGGAAGTCCGGCTGCAAAATGGGCCACAATCGTGATCTTCTGTATTGCCTGTCTGGCCTTTGTCTTTAAAGGAAAGCCTACGTTTGGAAAGTCGGGCAAGGGCTATGCATGGGGCCTGACCGGCGTCCTTGTCGGCCTTCTGACAGTAGTAGCCTGGGAGATTTCCTCTATTTTTGGGGGCGCTCCAAGAGGTCTTGCCATAACGACACCGTTGCGGGAGTTATTCAATTCAATGCTTACCAACAGCACGCATTCTCCGTTTCAGGAATTCAGTTTCCTTGGGATATTCACCGGCACATGGGGTGTGTTCTTCATACTTGCAGTTCCGGTGGGAGCCTGGCTGAGCGCGGCTGGACTGAAGGAGTTCAAATGGAAGACGCCGCCTGCCACGGAAGTTCTCACAGTATTTTTCGGGAGCGTTCTTATGGGGATAGGCGCGGTCATTGCCGGAGGCTGCAACCTTGGGCATGGCGTTACCGGAATGTCTACGATGTCGCTTGCAAGCCTGGTTGCTATCGTATCAATTGTTATGGGGAACTGGACAATGGTCTATTTCAAATTCATAAGGGCCATGGACTAAGAGGGATAATCCATATTGATTGCTTGATGAGGGCTGCCCTGCTCAATACATGGCAGCCCTTTATTTTGGAGGAGGACAATGCGCCTGTTGCAGTTTTTCAGATCATCTGTCGCCACGCGGGATCGCATCTGCGGCATTAATGCCTGAATTTCTGAAAACAGGGATCCTGAAGCTTGCCGTATAGAAGCAGTCTCTGCCGATGCCGTCTGCCGTCAGAACCCAGTGGATTCTCCTGTTGCGGGATGATGTGTCAGATTCCTCTGTGCTGTCCGGAATAATGAATGAGACCGGAAATGCAATACCATCAGGGCCCATCCGTATTTCTTCGATGCGTACCGTCTTTTTCGATTCCCAGAGAACCTGTTCCCTTATGTTATGAAAGGAGCTGCGAAAAGAGATGTCTATTTCCATGCATGAGAGTTTCAGATCGAATCCGTTGCAGGGCACATGCCTGGATCTTGTCTGGATCTCACCCTCGACTGTGCCTCCAATGGTTCCGGGGAAGGTTGCCATAATAAAAGATGATCTCCTGAAAAGCTTCCAGCGGTTGGCGGCGTCAACAGAATGCCTGAGGGAAAAGATCGCGCCTATGACCAGTAAATAGAATATGATCAGGCTGTCTAACCGGTTTTCCTGAAACCCTCTCAGAATCTCTTCTTTTTTCGTTGCGTAGCCGATGGCCATGCCTGAGATTATCACTGCAGTCACAAGGCAACTGAATATCATTTCGCTTTTATCAGAATACTCGATTCTGTTAGTCCGCCAGCGCCTGCTCCATTTCCAGGGAGATGAGGGATGGCGCTGCTGCAATCTCTGTATTTCGATCTGTTCCATCCTCCATTTGACGGAGAACTCGTAGAGGATATTGCTGCCGGTGCAGATCAGGACGACAGCCAAAATGGCTGTAATGACTGTCCAGTGAGATTCAGCGCTCCCCCGGAAATAGTCGGAAAGTCCTGTCCAGATGATAACCCCGCCAAAAACTATGCAGCCGGACGGAACAAACCATACAAATATCCTGGCCAGAAATGCACGGGTCTGTTCATTGCGAACCCATAAGGGGGAGGAGGCCCCAACAAGAAACAGCAGCAGAAGTAGACTGAGTATGCCGACTGCCAGAGTGTGTTGCACTGTATGTGTCCTTTTAGTGCTCACGACAGGGCTATCGCCCGCCTCAAAGGCAGAATTGTTCCTGCCTGAGCCATGAATGATTTTCATGATTATATCAAAGACAGGGTAGGGAAAACATGAGTCAGGCCGGCCGACAGTATCAGCGCGAAACGATCGCCTGAGCGCCCACCGAATATGCTTCAGCAATAGCCATGAAAATAACTGCATTAAGTCATATCTGTCTCAGGGTTTGTTTTGGACAGCAGTGAGTATTGCTATTAATTTGACAATTGGTTTAGATTAACAGCCATAGGTGCAGAAAATTTATGATGAAGGGAGGGAATAGCATGAAGAAGGTCGCAGTTATTGTAAGCGATGATCAGCAGGAAGGATTGCGAATGGGCGTAGGTCTTACACTCGCGGATAACGAAGTAACGGTTTTCCTGATGGACAAACCCCTTGAAGCTGACGACAACATTGACTTGAATGTAGAGACGCTTGGGGATCTGGATGCAAAGCTCTATTCGAATGTCCCGGGCAGTAAATTTGAGAAGATGAGCACAGAGGAGATTGCGCGCGCACTGACAGATTTTGATGCAGTTATCCAGTATTAGTCTGCCGGACTGCCGAGGCAGCCGGATAGCTCAAACCGACAGGAGGGAGTATGAAGCTGGGAATACATGTCAAGACCGACAGACATCTTGCACAAGTGATAGGCATTGTAAAGGCCGCCACATCAAAAGGCCATGATGTAATGATATTTACGATGGCCGGCGGTGAGAGGCTTCTTGAAAACAGGGATTACACTGATCTGCACAAAAACCCTGGGGTCAAGATGAGTTATTGTGACCATAATGCGGCTCATATGGGCATCAACAAGGAACTGATACCTGCCGGTATTGCCTGCGGCAGTCAGTTTGACAATGCCCTTATGGTCAGCGATGCAGACAGGCTCATTGTCCTGTGACCGGCGTTATTGAAGACTGACATCACGATCTGGGAAAAGGAGAACTTAATGAAAATACTGCATATTCTAAGCGACGGAACCAATGCGCTGGCAGATGCCGTTATCAGCGTTCATTCAAAAGAAGATGAGGTCAAGATTGTTGATTTTTCAAAAGGCGATATTGCCTATGACCTGCTTGTAGACGATATATTTTCATATGACAGGGTATTGTCGTGGTGATATAGGAAGGGAAAGTAATTTGTGATATTCCTGTTTTTTCTGAGAGGAAAGGGCGTCAGAGGACGCCTTTTCCTTTTTTGTCTTATCAGGGGCAGATACCAAAGATGTCTGGAGATGCCTTTTAATGAGGGGCTGACCTTCGGAGCCTCGGATGACTCTGGATTATGCTGAGAGACAGGAATGCAGTATTTGCTGCGCCGCTTCTGGCAATCGTCTCCTTCGTCACGCTCTATGTCCTTCGCTCATTGGACGACAACAGGCTTACGAGCTGGTATTGGGTTTTTCAGCATGTTGATGCTGTAAAGGTATTTATTTTTCTGACAGCAGGCTGCTTATCTGTCATTTTCCTTGCCGGACTTGCAGAGCGGCGGTTTCCCGGTTATGCAACGGCCCTTTTCTCCGGAGGAAGGCACGAGAATCTATCCCCATCAATATTGTCTTCAGGCAGGCTCTGGCCTTCTGTAATATTTGCGGTCTATTTTCTCTGCGGCATGATTTTCTGGTCCATCCCGGAAGTGAACATAGACGCAGCGAGGTATTTTACCCAGGCGAAATACCTGAAACTATTTGGGGCCGGATATTTTCTTGATGAGTGGGCAGGGGATATCCATGCATGGACTGATATGCCCCTTGTTCCTTTTTTGTACGGCATGATCTTCAGGTATTTGGGCGAGTCGAGGATCTGTATACAAATACTTACGACAGGTCTTTTTGCGCTGACCGGACTCCTTACGTACAAGACCGGCGAGGCGCTTTGGGACAGGGAGACCGGCCTGTACGGCGCTGCGTTTCTTCTCTGCGTCCCCTATCTGTTTACCCAGGTGCCCCTGATGCTTGTGGATCTGCCGACCATGTTTTTTCTTCTGCTTGCCATCTATACCTTTATCAGGGCCCTGAAGTGCGGCGGCATATGGCCTGTATTGTCCTCTTTTACCATCTTTTTCACATTTATTACAAAATACTCGATATGGCTTATGCTGACTGTTCTGCCTGTAATTGCGCTTGTCTTTACACTGCGCAGCGGGCGGTCTCATAAGAGAATGTTCCTTATGCGGGCTGCGCTTACCTTTTCGGCATCTGTTGTGTTAATCGGGCTGTATATTTTTGTTGAGCATGAGGTAATCAAAGAGCAGATCAGGCTGCTTCTGTCTTATCAGAGGCCGGCCCTCGGCAACTGGCAGGAGAGTTTCCATTCAACATTCCTTTTTCAGACTCATCCTTTTATGGCCGCTTTTGCATCCCTGTCGGTCTATGCAGCAGTAAAGAGAAAAGATCTGAGCTATCTCATTATTGCCTGGGTCGTTTTGATTGTGCTTGTTTTGCAGATCAGGAGAATACGGTATATCATCATGGTGTTTCCCCTGCTTGCATTGATGGCTGCGTATGGTCTGAGAAGTCTTAAGGAGATGGAGACAAAAATCATTGCTCTGTCCTGCGCTGTTATCTCATCTCTTGTCCTTGCAATCGCTGCCTATCTTCCTTTTATGCAGACGCTGAGCATGGTGAATCTCAAGACTGCAGGTGAATATCTTGACTCATCCGGGTCGTCAGAGGCAGAAGTACATATAGTCCAGCCCAAAGATCAGGAAGGCAGTCTGCTTGTGGCGGTCCCCATTATGGACCTGTTCACCCGAAAGAGCCTGATTGTAGAAGAAAGCGGCTCCTTTCAACGGCAGACAGGAGAAGCCGGATCGTCTCCTCTGAGATTTACATGGGAATTCAGGAATCCCCCCTGGTACGGAAATGCAGGTCGCAGCGCCGCGACAGATACTGTTGCAGTGATTTCAGACAGCGCAGAGGCCGCGCTGCCTTCTCATCTTTCTGCGCGTCTCTCAGGTTTTCAGCTCGTCAAATCCTTTGATGAATATGAGGGTATATTCAGATTCAGAACGACTGTGCGTATCTATGAAAGAAACAGCAGATGAACGGCTTCCGGGTGTATTCAGATTATAAAGAAATATTATGGACTTATTGGCAAACTCTAAATTTATATATTCAGGTTGAAATCTCTTGATGAAGTTTGATTATATATCGTTCATAAATAGAGGTTCATATGCATGCTTCATTGTGATGAAGCTGATACAGGGGGAGGAAAAACTTTGATTCAGAAGGAGGGTCAACTTTTCCGAAATATTCATTTCGCAGAATTCATTAATCCAAGAACAATCATAAGGGGGAACTGAGAACAGTGGAAGAAAAAAGAAATCAAATCTGGGCATTTGTCATAACAGCTGCTCTGATCATCGTTAGTCTGCTTTACTACAGTGTGAATGTTCTGTATCTGTATACTGTCGTATACATCTGGTTTGGCGTAGCCTACGGGATGATGCTTCAGTACGGGAGATTCTGTTTTGCCTCTGCATCACGGGACCTGTTTGCGGCCGGAGTGCCGAGAATGGCTGTCGGAGTTCTTATTGCGCTTATGTTTTTCAGTATCATCCAGGCCTTCCTTGCCTCAACAAATATGAGCACATTTCACCCCGCCCCTTTTGGGATCCATATGCTTATAGCGGGCGTCATATTCGGCCTCGGTATGGTTCTTGCCGGTGGATGCGCGTCAGGCTCGCTCTACAAGGTTGGCGAGGGAAATATGACCAATCTTATTGCCGTGATCGTTGGTCTCTGCCTCGGGCAGGCCATATTTGTTGATATTGGCGGCATCTTCGACAGGTTTATCCCCGCCTCATGGGAGCATGCAGCGAAACTGAAGGGTCTGCCTGAATATATCATCAAGGATGGCTGGTTTGACAAGTATCTTGCCGGATATGTGTGGGATCAGCCCACAATCCAGCTTTCCCATACAGAGGTGATATCCAGGGCCATGCCCGGAGTGATGAAATACTTTGTCGGGGATGCCCTGTTGAATGCGATCATACCCTCTATTGTAATCCTTGTGCTGATTTACTGGTTCTACAGCAGAAAGGGTTTTCTTAAGAAGAGGGCCAAGGCAAAGGGCGGCAAGACCGGCCTGGGCGATGAAATAGCAGGCATATGGAACATGATTACCGCATCAAAGAGGACCACGATAATGGGTCTTCTGATCGGCATAACTGCAGGCCTGCATATTTTTGTGATGAAAGGGATGCAGATCAAGTTCGGCGTGAATAATTTCGGAGAACTGCTTTTGCGGATGGGACATGCCAAAGACGTATCCATAACTGGAGAGGTCTTTGATCCAGGGTACTGGTATATTACAAGCCAGGAAGGGCAGTTTGGCGCATGGCTGCTCGAAAAAGTCGGCTGGGATATGCGTGACAACATTTTTTTCGCCATCAATAACGGGCTGCCTGAACCGCTTCGCAACCCTGCCCTCTGGATGTCCATAGGAATCATCTTCGGCGCCATGATCATGGCCCGCCTCAACAATGAATTCAAACTTAAATGGCCAAGCGGAGAGCTCTGGGTCTGGGCTCTTGCAGGCGGCATGCTTATGGGTATCGGCTCCCGCCCATCATTAGGCTGCAATATCGGCGCATTTTTTATCAGGGCGGCAGGCGGCGACCCCAACGGCTGGCTGTACGGCGTCGGAATGGTTACAGGGGCCTTCTTTGCGGTGAAGTTCTTCAACTGGTGGACTGACCGAAAGATGGCTAAAGAGATGGAGGCTTTTTAAAGCTGGCCTCGATAGACAGCTCATGGCAGGGAGGATCAGTTCCTTGCGGGGCGCAACAACTGACAGGATGCTTATTATAAACGGCGTGACCGTTAGAAAAAAACTATGCAATCATAAGGAGAATTATCATGGCAATGAAATTTGAGAAGACCGGTGAGGGCGAGTATATGCTGGATGTATGCGGGTTTGTCTGTCCTCATCCCCAGATCTATACAAAGAAGTCGCTCGAAAAAGTGAGCGAGGGAGATGTTGTGTCTGTTATCTTTGACAATCCTTCATCAGGCGAGACGATCATTCAGATGTGCGATCAGGCCGGACACGATGTGCTCGAAAATACAAAGCAGGACAATAAGTACGTAATAAAGATCAAAAAATGCTGATCTGAAACCAGTCTGAAATCCTGTAACTATATGGAGGAGATTTGATGAAAACGCCGAAAGCTATTATTGTGGCGATTGTTGTTATCATGCTTGGACTCTGTCTTGTTTACAGCCAGACAGGACTGCCGGACAAGAAAGAGGGGCATGAGGCTGCTGCTGCCGGCTATGGAGGAGGCGCAGTCTCGAAAGCTCCGATGCCGAGGCTCAACTTTGTCAAGCTGCCCGGAGATGAGGGGGTAATTCCTTCCAGCGCCAATCTTCAGCTGCTTGCTGCGATTGAAGATATTGAGAAGAATGTCAACCATTGGATCATTGTTGACTGCCGTGACAGGGAATCTTATCTGGAAGGCCATATTCCTTCTGCGATACATCTGGGCGAGACATGTAATGACTTTTTCAGGGGTGATCTTGAAGTAAAAGGGCAGGGAGTCTTCAATAATATCGGCATGAGGCCGGTGGCTGAGATCGAAAAGAAACTCGGCACTGCCGGCATCAGCATGGAGAAGACGATTGTATTTTATGACGGAAAGATGGGTAATCCCGCAGAAGGCAAGAGCTGGGGCATTCTGGCCGGGTACGCCTTTGTGCCGTTCTGGTTTATGGAGTATCTTGGACATCAGGATGTCCGTGTCCTTGACGGCGGCATAGTGGCATGGAATAGCGCGGAAAAACCTCTCGAAACAAGGGAAAACAGGCTCGCCTCGTCTGTATTTAAGGCAAATGTAATGAGCAGCAAGCTTGCGATGACCGATGACATGGCGCGCTCAGGAGCTGATCCGAATATTCAGGTTGTAGACACCAGAACACCTTCCGAATATGACGGAGAATCCGCAACGCCTCCGAATCATTTCCTGACCGGCAAGATCATAAATGCAGGCCATGTTCCGGGTGTAAATCTCCTGGCCCCGCACTTTTATCAATTTGCCGACATGGAGACGATGAAACTGAGGCCGATCTGGCAGCTAAAAAGAATCTATGCAAGCCTTGATACCGGCAAGCGGACTTTGGCCTATTGCATCCTTGGCAATCGTTCATCAATGGCATATTTTGTGATGAGGCTGTTAGGTTTCAAGGATCCGGCCAACTATCACGACAGCTGGTTCATTTATGGCAACTCAGAGGGTCAGCCGGTAGAGAAATCCTTATAACATTCTCTCAAAATAACAGAAATAGAGGAGGTCCTGTGAAAAAGATCTTGATTGCTGTTGATGATACCAAAGGCGCCGGGAATGCATTTTCTTTCAGCAGTGATGTCTGCTCGAATATGCGGCCGGAGGGTATTATACTTCTGTTTGTGGAACGCTTTGAAGGCAAGTCCCTGATTTCTGATATGCTCGGAGAGGCTGAAGCCTCTACGCTCAGAGAGGCCTTGCAGGGGTCTGAATACAAGGAGACCCTGGACAGGAAGGCGCAGGCCATCCTTGCCCATTACAGGAAGATCCTTGAAGATAAAGGTGTTGAAGGGATAAAGACTGTTATCAAGACAGGAGTCCCGACTGATGAGATCCTGAATACCGCCAAAGAAGAGCAGGCAGATATGATCGTTATCGGCTCGCGCGGAAAACGCACATCGCACCTGTTTATGGGAAGCGTCAGCAGAGAGGTGGCTGAACGGGCCGATATCCCGGTGCTGCTTGTAAAATAAGACCAGGAACATGTATTACCCTTCCCGGCGTCCGGTATAAGCGGCGCCGGGGGCAAACAGAAAAGACTGTACCCCGTATCCTTTCAACAGGGTACAGTCTTTCTTCTTTTCTGCCCGGTGTTTTACCTTTGCTCCGGGCCTGGTATAAAATAGTATCGTGAAAACATGGCAGGGCTTTATGAGGGAGTGTGACTGAACCGAACAGGCAGGTCATTGTGTTGGGCGGCGGCCTGACAGGACTGTCTGCCGGTTTTGTTGCTGCCCGTGCAGGACTGCCTGTTACTCTGATAGAGGCCGACGCAACAGTCGGCGGCCTCTCAAAGACCATATATCATGACGGCTTCAGGTTCGATCTTGGCGGCCACAGATTCTTTACTACCGATGAACGGCTCAACAGCTTTGTCCATGACCTGATGCAGGAAGAACTGATTGCCGTGGCCCGTTCAAGCAAGATCTTCATGCGCAACAAGTTCCTCGACTATCCCCTCAGGCCTCTGAACGCCTTTTTCGGCCTGGGCGCCCTGACCAGCCTCAGCATTGTTGCTGATTTCGGTATTGAAAAGATAAGGGGATTGTTCGGTCAGAAAGAACCTGTATCCCTTGAGGACTGGGTAATAGGCAACTTCGGCCGCACCATGTTTGATATCTACTTCAAGGTATACAGTGAAAAGGTCTGGGGTATTGACTGCAGCAGGATCAGCGCCGAATGGGTTGACCGAAGGATAAGCGGACTGTCGTTAGGCAAGGCGCTCAAGAATGCGTTTTTCAGGGCAGGCGGCAGGAAGATCCCGACACTTGTGGATCAGTTTTTCTACCCGGCTTTGGGCATCGGCAGGATATCTGACAGGCTCAAAGCAGGGATTGAGGACTGCAACAGGGTGATGCTTGATGCCAGGGTCGAGGCAATTGATCATGACGGTAACGAGGTGACCGGCATTACTGTAAGACATAAGGGCAGGACTGAGGCTATAGCAGGCGGGCAGTTCATATCGAGTCTGCCGCTTACAGATGTTATCAGTATGCTCAGACCTGCGCCTCCGGCCCATATTGTTGAGGCTGCATCGAAGCTCAGGTTCAGGGACCTTGTTGTGGTTGCGGTTATGGTCAACAAAAGGCGGGTCACTGACCAGACCTGGATATATATCCCTGAACAGGAGATTCCGTTCGGCAGGATTCATGAGCCGACCAACTGGTCTGAGCAGATGGCGCCCGAGGGGAAGTCGCTGCTGGTGATAGAATATTTCAGTTTTAGGGGCGACAGGATATGGAATAATGCGGATGAAGACCTTGTCTCAACAACGGTCAGACATCTTGAGAGGCTCGGCTTTATAGAACAAAGGGACGTATGCGGCAGCAAGGTTCTGCGCGTTTCAAAGGCATATCCTCTTTTTGAGGTTGGATACAGCGAGCTTTGTGAAGAACTGAATTCCTATCTCGGTCGTTTCAATAACCTCCATACTGCAGGAAGATCCGGCATGTTTCGCTATTACAACATGGACCATGCAATAGAGTCCGGGATAAAGACGGCGGAGAAGATTATAAGGAAGATGCAGGATACGGGATGCAGGATATACGATAAAGAAAGATCTGAATCATGCGTCATGCATTGTGCATCATGATGATATGAAATGCGCGCTCGTTGTACCCTCGTGGGCGCCTGAGGATATCTTCTCCTCAAAGACCGCGGCATCGCAGATCAACTACTGGCAGCCCCTCGGGACCCTCTATGTTGCGTCTTCACTTCAGCAGGCAGGCCATGAAGTGATCTTTGTCAACGGCGCATTCACCCCGCATGATCAGCTTCTGGCCGATATCCGTTCATTCAACCCGGCCTTCATCGGCATCTATTCAACAACCTTTGGCTGGGGCAGGGCAAAGAAGACTGCATCGGCCCTGAGGGAGATGTTCAGAGATGTATTCATCTGCGCGGGCGGGCCGTATCCTGTTGCCCTTCAAGAAAAATGCCTCGAGGATGCAGGCCGGCTGTTTGATGCAGTCGTAACAGGCGAGGGTGAGCAGACATGTGTTGAGCTGATCGCGAGGCTTCAATCAGGTGAGGGACTACGCGGTGTATCAGGCATAGTCTATTGGGAATCAGACGGGATTATAAAGAACCCTCCAAGACCGCTTATTGAAGATCTTGATGCCCTGCCATTTCCTGCGCGTCAGCTGCTTGGCGATTCCATGCTCTATATCCCCCCGCCTGCAACATACAGAAGAAGGCCGGTTGCAGTGCTTATGACCTCACGCGGCTGCAACAGGAGATGCATCTACTGTTTCCAGATAGACAGACAGAGGGAAAAAGGCATCCGCTTTCGGAGCGTCGAAAATGTGATGAAGGAGATCGAGCATTGTCTTTCCCTGGGGTATAAGGAGATCAAGTTCATTGACGATACGCTTGCCGCCGACTATGACAGGGCAATGCAGATTGCGCAGGAGATAAGGAGACGGAGGCTTGACTTTACATGGTTTGCCTCTGCGTGCGTGAATCAGGTTGACAAACCGCTGCTTAAGGCCTTCAGGGATGCAGGCTGCTGGGCAATCCTGTTTGGGGCAGAGAGCGGGGTGCAGAAGAACCTCAACGCCATCAAAAAAGGCACAACCCTTGATCAGATAAGAAAGGCAGTCAGGGCGGCGCAGGAGGCAGGCATCAGGGTCAGCACTCCCTTTATGTTCGGCATCCCTGGCGAGACCTATGAGGAGGGGCTCGAAACCATAGATTTTGCTATAGACCTGAATCCTGACATTGCCAACTTCCATGCCATAACGCCTTTCCCCGGCACAGAACTTTATGACAACCTCGGGCAGTACGGCACAATGTCTGAAGACCTTACAGATTTTACATATCAGGGCGCTGCCTTCATCCCATTTACGATGACAAGGCAGGATATATTGCGTCTCCGCCAGACGGCATTCAGGCGGTTCTATACAAGACCGTCGTTTCTCGCCAAACGCATGCTCGAACTGAGAAATCCTCATGATCTTATGGCAGCCCTTAAGGGCATCAGAAGCCTGTTTCATCTCTGGACAGGGCGCGATCTGTTCGGCAGGAACAGGCGGGTGTGAGCCGGAAAGACCTCCCGTGACTCCGCAGGCTTATTTCCGCATCTGGCCGGGATCGAATATTTCTGAGCAGTTTAAGGCGTATTATGCTACTATCTAATGTCTTTTTCGGCTGGGAGGGATCTTAATGAAGAATATCGGATCATCAAAACGGATTCTGGTTACAGGCGGCGCAGGGTTTCTCGGGTCGCACCTCTGCAAGCGGCTGCTGAGCGAGGGACACGAAGTCCTCTGCGTTGATAATTTCTATACCGGCAGGCGGGCAAATATTGCAAACCTTGTAGGCAATCCTCTGTTTGAAGTGCTGCGGCATGATATCACCTTCCCTCTTTTTGCAGAGGTGGATGAGATATACAATCTGGCCTGTCCTGCCTCGCCCATACATTACCAGTTCGATCCTGTGCAGACAACAAAGACTTCTGTGCATGGGGCCATCAATATGCTGGGCCTCGCAAAAAGGCTCAAGATCAGGATCCTTCAGGCCTCCACAAGCGAGGTGTACGGAGACCCTGCAGTGCATCCACAGCCGGAGGGCTACTGGGGCAATGTAAATCCGATAGGCTCACGCTCCTGCTATGATGAAGGAAAACGCTGCGCCGAGACTCTATTTTTTGACTATCACCGTCAGCATAGCCTCAGGATAAAGGTGGCCAGGATATTCAACACATATGGGCCTGGAATGCATCCAAACGACGGCAGGGTGGTATCGAACTTCATCATGCAGGCTCTCAGGGGAGACGATATCACGGTCTTTGGGGATGGCAGCCAGACGCGCAGTTTCTGCTATGTGGACGACATGATAGACGGTTTGGTCCGGCTGATGAACAGCGCTGATCATTTTACCGGGCCGGTCAACCTCGGCAATCCGGCAGAATTTACGATTCTTGAGCTTGCAGAAAAGGTGATCAGGATGATCAACTCAAGCTCGAAAATTGTGACGGAACCACTGCCCCAGGACGATCCGAAGCAGAGACGGCCTGACATCAGACTTGCAGAGAAAGAGCTGGGCTGGCGCCCGACGGTTGCACTCGATGATGGGCTTGTCGAAACGATTCAGTATTTCAGGGGCTTTGTGTGAGATTATCCCGGCTATTGATCAAGCCCGGCTCAGACATGGAAATGGTTGACTGTGATCAGCAAGGATCACCGGAAACCATAAATCAATATCCCTGGAGACGATAGAGAAACCATGAATATACCTGTATTGATACCGGCATATCAGCCTGATGCCGCACTCCTTTCGGTTGCAGAGGGCCTGCTCGGGCAGGGGTTTGAGCATATCGTCATTGTAAATGACGGCAGTGGTGCCGCGTATGATCATATTTTTGGGAAGCTGGCCCGGACAACAGGCTGCAGGGTCATTCATCATGCAGTAAACCTCGGCAAGGGCCGGGCGCTCAAGACCGGCTTTAATTACTGTTATCTGAACTTTCCGGATGCAATCGGCTTTGTTACGGTTGACGCCGACGGCCAGCATCTGCCTGAAGACGTCATGAAGGTTGCCCGCACTTTCCTTGTTAATCCCCAAAGGATGGTCATAGGCTCACGGGTGTTTGCAGAGGGAACGCCTCTCAGGAGCAGATTCGGCAACATATTGACAAGATATGTTTTCAGATTACTGGTTGGGAAGAAACTCTCTGATACGCAGTCCGGGCTCAGGTGCATTCCAGGGGCTATGCTTCCTGACCTGATAAGACTTGACGGCGAGAAATATGAATATGAGATGAATATGCTCATCTCTACCAAAACCGGCAATATTGATATCGTTGAGCAGCCGATAACAACGGTCTATATCGAAAACAACAAATCGTCTCACTTTAACCCCCTGATAGACTCGATGAAGATCTATTTTGTGCTGCTGCGGTTTTCCTTCTCCTCGGTACTGGCAAGCGCCATTGACTTTGTCGTATTTTCGCTGGTCTATCTGCTCGGCAGGGATATTCTGACCAGCCTGATTCTGGCAAGGCTCGTTTCGGGCGGCGTCAATTTTGCGATGAACAGGAGCCTTGTCTTCCGGAGCAGTCAGGCAACAATGTTCCCGCTCATCAAGTACTTTATCCTTTTTGTAGTTCTTGCCGGCCTCTCATACGTCTCAATCAGGTCGCTGGCCGGCATAGGCATGAATGTCATTCTGGCAAAAATTCTCTCCGAGTCAATCCTCTTTGTCGCCAGCTTTGCGATCCAGAGGGATTTTGTATTTGTGGACGCAAAAAGTGAATGAGCAAGTTAGAACTGGCCTGTTTAAGCAGGCTATCGGGCAGGACTCTTGAGGTTGCATCTATGTTAGAACCTGCGGAACAGTCACCTTCAGAATCTGCGGGGTCTCAACGGTGGTATTATTTTATTGATGGTGGATTATGGGCAATCCGGAATATTGCATTTTTTGCAGGTTAGTATTATGCTGCCTATCTACATGTGCGGTAATCATAGTTGAAGTATAAGTATTTTCGACAAGGAAGAGCCTCTGGCATTCTGCCGGGAGAAATGCCTGATCTGGTGTAAGATAACATACGAGGGGGATTAGTTAATTATGAAGCGGTGCATATTATGAAAGAAATCACTGAACTGCCGTGAGCCTGCTTCAGAGTAACGAGAGCCCGTGCCTGTGACTGATCTTGCGCTTCTCGTGCTTCGAATCGTCCTTTCGTTCGCGGTTCTTTCCGCGCTGACCGCGCCGGCGTGGTGGCTTGCCGGGAAACTGCTCGGTGACGAAGCCTCGACGCGCGCCCCATTCTGGCGGTTGCTGTGGGCGTGGGGACTTGCGCTGGTGGGATACCTCACGTTTGTTAACCTCGCTGGGCGGACGCTCGAGAACGCCACGGGCGTGGCCGGTGCGTATGTGGCGATTAATGTCGTTGCTACAGCTTTGATTCGGCGCCATACGCCGGCGGGGCTGGGCTGGTCGTCGCTCGTCCGATCGTGGCGAACATGGATCGCGTTTCCGGCCGTTGCGATCGTAGTTTCGCTGCCGCAACTCATGCTCGCGGTGAGCACAAATTACTTCGACGAGGCCGCAAGCAGCGCCATTCACCTGACCGCCGCAAACCAGTTTGCCGAAGGTGTTTTTCCGCCCCGGCACAACGCATTTCCTGATGTCGTTATCAAGTACCACTACGCTTTCACAATCCTGTCGGGAACGGTGCGATGGCTGACCGGACTATCCGCGAATGTGAGTGTTGATGTGGCGGGCATGGCGCTCTGGCTGTTCATCTTCATGTTCGTCGTGATGTGGTTCCGGCAGCTCGGATTCACGCGGTTTGTCGCATTCTGGAGCGGCTGGGTTACGGTGCTGGGGGGAGGCCTCGCTTGGCTGTATCTCCCGCGTATCGAGGCGTACTCCGGAGTTGCGAAAGCCCCCGATCAGGCCGAACTTCTGCATCGCTGGGATCCGGTATTGAGTTGGTGGCGCAATCTTGCAGCCGACGCCCAGGTTCCGTCGCTGCACCTGCGCAACGCCGACGGGACGCTGTCGAATCTCCCGTGGGACGTGCTGGCGCAGCTTCAGCAGCATGCGGTCGCCGTCGGTATGACATTGACGGTGTTTTGCTTTGCGCTGTTCGTGGCGTGGCAGGGACGCACTACAGGCAGACGCTGGCCCCTGACCGTTGTGACCATCGTGTCGTTTGGTCTCCTGCCGCTTGCGCACGCGGCGTTCGGGGCAATGGCTGCCGTCGCCGCCGGGCTTCGGCTCTTCGGCGTCTGGCTGCGGCGGCGCACGCGCGCCGGGTTCATAGACGGTGCGTGTTTCGCGGTGGGTGTCACGGCGCTCACGCTCATGCACGGCGGCCTTTTTGCGAGAGGAGCGCAGTACGGCGGCGATTCGGTGGCCACGTTGCGGCACACGTTGGGTTACTCCGCGGGAGGCCTTTCGGGATTCGTCAACTGGAACATTGCGGCATTCGGCATTCCACTCGTGTTTGCGATGGTTGCCTGGGCAGTCCACCGGCGCAATCGCGACTCCGAGGTGTCCGAGCGTCGCACTGTGTTTGCTCTGCTCACCCTCTTTGCAGTCGTGTCGTGGTCCATTCCACATCTCATGTACTACTCGTCGGACACGATTGGCGCGGAGCAATTCACGGAGAGCAGCAAGTTCTTTTTCACTGCGCGTCTCGGGTTTGCACTGGTTTCTGCCTTTGGCGCAGCCTATGTGCTCCGGCGTATGCATTGGATCGTTCTCGCGCCGGCGCTCCCGGCCATGGCTGTCATAGCGCTGGCGTTTGCGTATGCGGGTTCAGTGCAGGGCGACGGCAGATGGCTCGGTTTTTATTTCTCTCCGTACCAACGTGGCTCGGTCGAACAGTACATGGGCCGGACGCTCGACTCCCTGAAGCACGGCCCGCGGGATACGTATTTCGATGCGTCGGCGGACGAACGCACGCACGGATATATTGGTGAACTGCTGGTGTTCAGCGGGAGCGTGTTTACACTCACGCCGAGCCGCTATGAACGAACCGGCGTGGGGTATCGTATCGCAGAAAGCGTGATAGCGCGTCGGCTCGTGCAGAACAGTCGCATGGCGCGTCTCGAGCCGCGCGCGGCAGAAGATTGTAACTGCTCGTGGTATTACACGCGGCCCGCGACCGACATGGCGGTCGCGCCGCTCGTGGTGCGAAGCCGCAGCGACAAGCTCATTGCAGAAAAGTACTTCACGCTGCGCGCCGGGCGAGGACCGCGCGCGCTCTACGAAATCACGAAGCCCACGACCGATCTCGACGTTGGGCTCGAGCGATACGTGAGGCCGCGCGTCGTGACGCAGCCGAGCCGGACCGGCGCCGCGGAAATCTTGTTCTTTGACCGGATGAACAACACCATTGTCAGCGGCGAACGCCGACTGGCGCTCCCGGATGTGCTCAAGGGTGGATCGGCGCAAGTGTACGTCGGCCGTTTTGCCGGGGCCGCCGGCACGAGTCTTGTCGTCGGCCAGATGAAGGACACGTATTTCAAGCTGGGATATCGGCTGGAGGAGCTGGTCGAGCGGAGTCCATGGGGCTGGCACTATCATGCCGCAGGCGCGTCGGGCTGGCATAAGGAGTATGAACTGTGGTTCTGGGATTACGACATTCCGGTCGTGACTGATCTCGGGAACCGCGGTGTGGACGCACATGTAGCGTTTCGCCCACGCTCCGGTGAGTGGTTCGTAGCGCCTGACGCAGCGCGGATAGACGGACCAGACGCCGGGATTGCCGACACACCGTTGCCGTTTGGCGGACGTTTCCTTGCCGGATCAAAAGGGGACCTGGGCGTATGGAATCTCGCCAGGGGGACGGTGACCCTGAAGTCAATGACGACCGGCGCGCAGGTAGAGTTCCGCTATGGAGGCCGCCCCGGTGATGTGCTCGTGCCCGGCGACTACGACGGCGACGGCATGGACGAAATCGCCGTGTGGCAGGCGACGAATCAGACCTGGTACTGGCGGCGCGCGCCTGACGGGCCGATCCTGCAAGCAACCTACGGCACAGCCACCTGTGTGCCTGTGCCGGCGGATTTCAACGGCGACGGAAAACTCGATCTCGCTTACTGGGAACCCCACGAAGGGAAGATCTACATTTCGTTCAACCAGGGCCGGAGCATTGATCGCGTGATCACAATGCCGCCCGGAACCGTGCCCGCGTTCGTCAATATGAATTAGCGCCTGTTGTCCGTTTTTAGGGCCGTAATTCCCGAAGTTCATAATCGGGAATCTGGGGTTTTCAATGCCTTCTGGATACGGATCAAGTCCGGTATGACGACAAAAAATACATTATAGACAGACACGAATTAGCGCACGAAGCGCTACTGCCGTGGACGAAACGCCCAGTACTGGTTGACGACAAAGTTGATTGGCGGCACGACCAGCGTTGCCAGGATCAGCCCCATCCAGTATGGGCGCGACAACGCGTTGACCACCACGTGCATCAGGCCGGTGTTGAGCGCCATGCTGAGTCCCGACGCAATCACGAAGCGGGCGAACGCCGAGGCATGCGTCCGGTTGGTTTCGAATATCCAGCGGCGGTTCACCGCGTACGAAAACACGATTGCCACGCATGTCGCCGCGGCCGCCGCCGTCACAGGCGGCATCGCACCCAGTTCCACGAGCGCGGCCGCTACAAAGTTGTAGAGGAGCGCGGCTGCGACTCCGGCGATGCCATAGCGGATGATCCGTCCGGCGAGCTTTGTGTTATCGGCCACAGAGATCATGGTCTTGTCTGTGTGCTGACGGATTTTCGATAGCGGCGGTGTATGACGCCGAACTCCCGATATGTGCCGACTGCTACGAATCCGATCTTCTCGTAGAACCTCAGAGCCCCCGTGTTGTGCTGGTCGACACTGAGTTCGAATGTACGGACACCCTGTTCGCCGAGGGCGGCCTCGAACTGCTGCACCAGCCGTGACCCGACGCCCGATGCGCGCGCAGCCTGCACAGTGGCTATGTACGTGAGTTCGGCGACGTGTGTGTCATATGATCCTTCGTCCGGTCCGCGAAGACTCCTAAGCAGGGAAACCATCGCGGCGGGGCAGCGCACGACTCCGGCGCCGATCCCGATGCCAATTCCTATCAGGTTGGCGCGCAGCGTTGCGCTGCGCAGACGATTCGGTTGTGCCGAGCCGAATACGAAGCCGCGCAGCAGACGATCTTCGATATCAACAAACGCGTGGGCGAAGCCCGAGCGCAGCGCTCCGCGATAGAACGCCCTGGTCGCGGCGGGACCTAAATCCCGAAGCAGCCCCGTGAGTGCTGAGCAATGGAGTTCCGCCACCACATTGACGTCAGCTAAGGTCATGGCCCGGATCACAGCGCAGACTCGGCGGCAAGCGCGCGGTAGTTCGTGAGGCTCTCAGTTGATCCGCGGCGCGCGGCAACGCAGGCGTCGAGTTCACGGCGCCTGTCGGTCGATGCGAGATACCGCTCAAGTTCTGCGTTGCCTATGGCCACCGCCCGACTCTCCTCGGGAATTCCCGGGTGCACCATGATCTCGGTGATCGCTGCAATCGGCGGCTTTGACAGCACGGACTCTATGATCTGATCGGTGCGACCCGTGTGGACGTAGCTTGCGACAAAATCCGGACTGCGTGCCGAGCCCAACCGGCCACGCGCCATTCGGGACAGCAACGCCAGCAACGCCGATTTCACCATGCCGCCTCTTGCCATCACTCCGGGAAGATGTCGAGGATCGAGAAAGCGGTATCCCGCATCCCGGCCCACCCGCACGAACGGAACGCCGTGCCGCACCGCAGCGGCGGCAATGAGAGGGAAGATTTCAGGGATTAGATGCACGTGGCGCTCGCCGTCAATGTGATCGGCGCGAATGCCGGCCGACGAGAGCCGTTGCATCTGCGCATCCAGTTCGAGCGCGATCTGTTCGCCGAGGGCGGCGTGCGCTCTGGTCATTGTCGCGAGCAGAAGCGTGGTGAATCGCCATCGAAAAAACCCGGTCTTGTCCACCAGCAGCGGCACGTCACGCGGATCGCTTGCGGGCCGCCCGCTGGTGAGTGTGAAATGCAGGCCAACGCCAAGATCGGGGCACTCGCGCACGGCGCTCACTGCGTGCTCAAAGTCAGGTGTCGTCACCGCCATGCTGGCGCTGGTCACGATTCCGCGGTGATGCGCTTCAACAACGCCTGATGTGGCGCCGCGCGACACGCCGAGGTCGTCTGCGTTGACAATGACACGGCCCGGTTTCATGCGATTCCTGCAATTATCCGGGGGCCCACGATTTTGGTCACAAAGAGCGGCATGCGCTGCCAGATCGCGATCTGGAGCCTGAACGCCGGATTTCCCGGATTGAGATTGGGCGCCTTGCGCGCCCGGCACAGCCAGTAGTTGTAGTGCAACTGCACCACGTCAGGATTCCAGTTTTCCTTAAACCTGATGTTAGAGCTGTCGGTGCGCGACCTCCCCATGTCGAACTGCGTGCATCCCCGGGCGCAACTCGTCTCTATGAGGCGCCAGTAGAGCAGATAGTTGGGACAGCGCCGATTAAATTCGCGCAGTGACACGGCGTGATAGTTCGTTGCCGTCCCGTTGATGTGCAGCATCAACGCCCCGCCCACGAGGGCCGCGCCATCGCGCACGACGACGAATTCGGCGAACTCCCCGCAATGTCGTTGAATAGCCTGATAATAGGCGCGGCCGTGCGCGGGGGAACCCAGCACACGCATATGTTGGTGAAAAACGTCGAAGAACGCGCCGATCTGGCCCTGTCCTGACGAGACCGTGAAGCCCTCTTTCTGCCCACGCCGCACCTGATTGCGCGTTTTTGACGGCAGGCGATTCCAGACGGCGTCTGCTCCGCCGCCAAGATCAATGCGGGCTGTGAGGTACTGCGTGTCGTCTTCGAAGCCTGCGACTGGCGCGGCGCGCGTGCGGATCGCGAGATATGCGCCGTTGGAGTCTTCTGTAATGCGCTGGGCCGCCCTGATAAGGGCATCGCGAGCGGCGTCGTGATCGAAATGAAATCCGCCGTCGTTGGTGTACACCGCCGTTGTGATGTAGTGCCCGAAGATCGGATGCTTGATCTCGAACAGGCCCAGGGTGCCCACCATGCGATCACCATCGAACGCGGCAAGGTAATGTGCGCGATGCCTGTATGTCTCCTCGACAACACGACGCCATGCAAAGAGATCAGTCACCGAAGCCGTACGCGGCAGTACATACGCATCCCACTGCAACGCCTCTGTCTCCGACTCCATTCGGGCGACGCGCACCGGCGGTGACGCGCTGAGTGGCGCGGCAGAGTCCATGTCCGTTATCGCTTCTGGGCAATCACCGTCACCTGCGCTTCGCGTCTCAGCAGGCTCGCGGCGGCGTAGAACCCCTTGAGGATGAGATGCTCCATCCAGTTTGAGCGGATCTTGGCCAGCGGATACTCCATCTTCTCGAAAACGACGACGTCGAGCCCGCAGCGCCGCAGCAAATCCCTAAGCGTCGCTTCGGTGAAGTAAGAACGGTTCGGTGGAATGAACACGCGCTCCATTGAGTACCGCAGAGCGCCAAACGATGCCCGGTACGAAATTCGCGCGCAGTCCGCAAGCAGGCAGTCGAAATTGTCAGTCGTGAGCAGGATGTAGCCGTTTCTGCGCACCAATAGCGACGCGGTGCACAGGTTTTCGAACGGGTGAGTGACGTGCTCGAGGGAATCCCAGAAAGTTACTACATCGAACGAACCGTCTGCCCCACCGAACGCTTCAAGGTCGCCGTTGAACACCTCGATGCCGCGCTCGCGGCGCGCAAATTCGGCGGCGAATCTGCTGATTTCCACGCCTTGCGGCTTCCATCCCCGCGATTCCGCAATCTTGAGAAACGTACCGAGCGCGGAGCCGACGTCGAGAATTCGTCCCGGTGGCGTCATCTTTTCCAGTTCACCGAGCCAGCGTAGGTACACCGGCGCGCTGGGATCTTTGGTGTAATCGCCGTATTGCGCCTTGAACGCATCGGACTGGAGGCCTTCGTAGTATTCCTGTGAGAACATGCCATCGTCCCCGCCGCCGCCCTTGAATCCATCGTTGAATTCAAAGCTGCATTCACCGCAGACCGCGATGCTGTAACCGGTGAGCGTGTATTTGTTGCGCGTGTTTGGGGACTTGCAGATGGGGCAGGGCTCGTTCATGATGAGTCAACGCTCAGTTTGAATCGGGACGGGCCGCCGGGATGCGGGCGGACGCTGTTTGAGGAGGTACAGGGGCCGGCCCTTCACCTGCTCGAACACTCGCGCAAGATACTGGCCGATGAGCCCGATGAATGCGAGCTGGAATCCGCCAAGAATGAGCGTGACGCCGATCTGTGAAGCATAGCCTGGAGAGAGGCCCTTGATCATGTAGCCGTAGCCGAGCGTCCAGACGAGATACACGAAGCCGAGCACGGCAATTGTGACGCCGACGCGCAGAGCAAGGCGCAGCGGCTCGGCGGAGAATGAGAACAGGGCGTCGAGCGCCAGCCCCACCATTTTCACAAGATTGTATTTGGATGCGCCCGCGGCACGGCGCGGCGCCTCATAAGGCACGAACGCGCGCCGGTATCCGACCCAGGAAATCATTCCCCGCAGAAAGCGATGGCGCTCCGGCATGGCGCTCAGCGCTTCGCGCACTCGCGCCGAAATCAGACAGAAGTCCGCGGCGCCCGGCGGCACCTTTGTGCCGCTGACGGCATTCAGCATCGAATAGAAGCTGCGGGACGAGAAGTTCTTGAACCATGTCTCGCCTTCGGTGCGCCGGCGGATGGCCGACACGATGTCGAAGCCATCGCGCCACTTCGCAACCAACTGCGGAATCAGGGAGGGGGGATGCTGCAGGTCGGCGTCCATCAGGATCACCGCGTCGCCTGCGGCGGCGTCGAGTCCGGCGGTCAGCGTAATCTGGTGTCCGAAATTGCGTGACAGAGAACACACCCGTACGCCGTGGTCGCGTTCGGCAATCTGGTTAAGTTTATCGAGAGTATCGTCCGCGCTGCCATCGTCAACGAAGATGAGTTCGTAGTCAAGCAAACTCAGTGAATCGAGCACAGGCTTGATGGCAGCGTAGAACATCTCGATGACCTCGGACTCGTTGTAGCACGGCACAACGACCGAGAGAAAATCGGGAGCCTTGCCCGTATGGGCCGGCATGGGACCGTCAGTGAAACTCATAACTTATAACTGACTGATAAGAATTTGCTCTTCAACATGACAGTAAGATAGCACGCGAAAGGTGAACATATCAATACAACAGAAATTTGCAGGTATGCTTCAAAATCTCTCATATGACGCAGGCGAAAAGGCTGTGGGGCTCAACCCGAACAATTTGTTGGCCAATAACAATCTCGACAGCAAGACACAGAAGATGAAGTATTTCAGGTAATTGATAGGTTATAAGCATATATTAGTCTTCTTATAAAATTAAATTATTGGCACAAATATGTTTAATGTGGTTTTATAGTTACAACTGATAATCTTTACTTTTTTTATTTTATATAGATCGCCATGATGCTGAGGAACAAATTTAAGTGAAGAGGGAGGTGAAGGGTTTTACTATTTTGTTGTGCAGGGGGCAGAGTTCAACATAGGTTGAACTAAGATAAACAAGAGACGATATGGAGGATTCTAAAGCAATGAAAAGAATAAGCAAAATCTGTCTTATCGCAGGCCTTTTGACTTTGGGGTTGATGTCCAATGCATTTGCGCTTAATTGGTATGGTCCATGGTTGCCAGGCGGAACATACTATTATGATGATTTTGTCCAGGAAGCTGGTGATATTTACGTATGTGAGGCAAAACCATGTACAGTTGGTAGTGCCCCTTCCGGGAACCCGACTGAATGGTCTGTTGTTTACACTGGTGGAAGCGGCC
>CAYUNK010000009.1:0-52383 GCA_964446125.1 uncultured Nitrospiraceae bacterium
GCCTGACGCTTGCTCCACAGATGCCCCCATCAGAAAATCTCCTCTGCCAATTCATGGGTGGACTCTGCAGACCTTAATTGCTTTAGCAGTCTGCTTTATGGTATAAAATAAGACTTTTTTCATCAAGGAGGACAGCACATTGGCAGCAAAAGCACCGGTAAAAAGAAACCTTTCAGCAGAGAAGAGGGCTCGGCAGGCAGAGGCGGCAAATGTACGCAACAGGGCTGCAAAGAGTACGATCAGGAACGTCACAAAGGCTGTTGAGGCGTCTGTCAAGGCAAATGACAAGGACGCAGCTGCAAAGTCTTTGCAGGCGGCGATCAAGACCATAAGCAGCGCAAAATCAAAGGGCATACTCCACAGAAATACAGCTTCCCGCAAGATTTCGAGGCTGACGAAAAAGGCTAACGCGCTGGCGTAAGCCTCAGCAGTCTTGCCAGAAGCAGCTCAAAGGGATAGAATCCTCCGGTCTTGATGCCAAGATCTGCGCTGTTAAGCAGACGAAATACTTCATACAGATAGTTCCGCTCTTTGGGGGAGTTCTTATCCCCCAGCAGTTGTGAATACTGCCAGTTCAATGCCCCTAACAGTCCATAAGGCTCCTCAGTCTCCCGCAGGACGCTGTAGATCCTGAAGACCTTTTCCCTGTCGCGCGCGCGGATTGCATTGATCAGGTCAAAGGCCCCGTAAATCCTCTTGCCTTCTATGATCTCGGCGATATCGCCCTTTTCTATGTCAGGCCTGCCGACAAGCGTCAGTTTTTCTATCTCTGTTGAAAGCATGCCAAGGTCAGGGCCTATCACGGCAACAAGGTACTCAGCCGCATCTTTAGACAGGCTTAGGCCTTTCTGTCCCGCCTTTTGGATGATCCATGCAGGCATATCTGCTTCCCTGATATCGAGGCTGATCTGCTTTGCCCCCTTAAAGCCCTCTTTTGCATCCCTCTTCAGACTCCCTTCATAAAGCAGCACCAAAACTGAGCTGTCTGACGGACTAAGCAGATAGGCCTCGAGTTTCTTCAGATCCTTTTTTGCGATCTTATGGGAATTTCCGACTACAACATATTTGCGGCCTCCAAAAAACGGCGCCGTGTTCAATACATCCAGTATCCGGTCAAAAGATATCTTTTCCTGCTCAGGAGAGAGCATATCAAAGGACTGGAAATTGAAATCAATTTCCCCGGGAGGGATAAGGCGCCTGATGAGAGAAACCGCCTCTGCATGCAGAAAGCGGTCGGACGAATTAAGAATATAGGCAGACGCTGCAAACCCTTTTTTTATCTCGTCAAGGAGGTTCTTGTAGCTCATTGATAGATCAGTACGCCTACTATCTGCATCGCAATATCCGCTGCTGCCCTGTCTTCAGCCATCTCCCGGAGCCCCAGAAGCATGCCCATATCACGGGAACCTGAGGATGAGACAATAAACGGCGACATAATCTTTTTTGTCTCGCCCACCTTCCCCTCTCTGTCCACATATGTAAAATCAGCATCTATGGTGATCCTGTATTCAGCCGTTATATCATTTTTTTCTGCCAGACTGGACATCTCGAACCTGCGCACAACTGCTGACAGGACATTGCCTGCGGAAGGGGTGACTGTAATGCCGTTTTTTTCAAATTCCCGGACAAGCGCCTTATGCAGTCTGTCCTGAAGTTTTGGCTGAAGCGAAAGGTTCTCGATCCTGCCGATCCTTATCTCTGTAAACGGAAGGTCTGCCTTGCGGTGAAGGGTATATCCGCAGCCTGCTGCCATAAGCAGGGCAAGATATGCAGTTCCAAAAAAAACAGTTGCCGTGATCAGTCTCTTATGCATATTCATTCCCCCACAACGATATTTACAAGCCGGCCCTTAATAACAATAACCTTTCTTATGTCCTTGCCGCCTGTATATTCAAGAGCCTTGCTGTCTTTCAGCGCATGATCCTTCACCTCATCATCAGAAAGCCCTGCCGGTATGAGGAGTCTGCCCCTGAGCTTGCCATTGACCTGGATCACGAGTTCGATCTCTTCATCCTTCACAAGCTCTTCATCCCATTGAGGCCACTGCATCTGTGATGCATTTTTCTGATGCGCCAATTGCGACCAGAGTTCCTCGGCAATATGCGGGGTAAAAGGACAGAGCAGAAGGAGAAGGCTCTCAACAGCATGCTGATATACCTGCATATCTCCTTTGGCAGGCTCAAAGCCCGTCAGGTCATTCACCAGCTCCATCATCGCAGCAATGGCCGTATTGAAGTGATAGTCTTTTTCTATGTCTTCAGTCACTTTCCTGATGGTCTGGTGCGTCTTTCTCCGAACCGCCCTTGCCCTGTCAGAAAGCCCGTCTGAACCCACTGCAACAGGACAAGACATGGCCTGACAATATTTCTGCACTACAGACCAGACCCTGTTTAAGAAGCGATAGGCCCCGTCTACACCCTTGTCAGACCATTCGAGGTCTTTTTCAGGAGGCGCGGCAAAAAGGGAGAAGAGCCGCGAGGTATCAGAGCCGTACCTGTTGATAAGATAATCGGGATCAATCACATTGCCCTTTGACTTGGACATCTTTGCCCCATCCTTGATAACCATGCCCTGCGTCAGCAGGTTTATGAAGGGCTCACTCACATCAATAATGCCTAAGTCGCGGATCACTTTTGTGAAGAAGCGGGAATACAGAAGGTGCAGCACTGCATGCTCGACCCCGCCGATGTACTGGTCAACAGGCATCCAGTATTTCAGGCCGGCATTCGGTGTAGAGACCCTGAATGCCAGATTGTCTCTGCCCATGCAGTAGGCGATAAAATACCAGGAAGAATCCACAAAGGTATCCATGGTATCTGTCTCCCGCCGCGCCTTGCCGCCGCATTTCGGGCAGGCAGCATGAACAAATGCATCTGATTCCTGAAGCGGAGAGCCTCCGGCACCGGTGAATTTCACATCTTCAGGGAGGATGACCGGCAGGTCTTTCTCATCCACAGGCACGATGCCGCAGTCTGCGCAGTAAATGACCGGGATGGGCGTTCCCCAGTATCTCTGCCGCGATATGCCCCAGTCACGCAGTTTATAGTTGACCACCTTCTTGCCCATGCCGTTTTCTTCGAGATGATCAGCGATCCGCTGCCTTGCTTCAATGCTATGAAGACCGCTGAACTGGCCCGAGTCCACAAGCATTCCCTCGTCTTCGTATGCCTGCTTAAGCTCTCTGCCTTCTGATGCCTGCTGCCCGATTATCACCTGCCTGATCGGAAGGCCATATTTTTCTGCAAATTCAAAATCCCGCTGATCATGTGCAGGCACTGACATGATCGCGCCTGTGCCGTATTCCATCAGAACAAAATTCGCAACATAGACCGGGATCTTCTGATTCGTCATGGGATTGATGCAGAACCGTCCGGTAAACAGGCCTGTCTTTTCGTCTGTCTTGCCGTAATGCGCCCTGACCTTTTCGAGTTCATCCCTGTCCGGGACAAGCTTATCAGCAAGCGGATGTCCGGGGGAAAGACAGACAAAGGTCGCCCCAAATAGTGTGTCAGGCCTTGTGGTGAATATCCTTATGTTCTGGTCAAGACCAACAACGGGGAAATCCACCTCTGCGCCGTGGCTCTTGCCGATCCAGTTTTTCTGCATAAGCACGACCTTCTCCGGCCAGCCTGTGAGCGTGTCGCAGCCGCTCAGCAGTTCTTCGGCGTAGTCGGTGATGCGCAGGAACCACTGCTCAAGCTCTTTCTGGATTACAACGCTGTCGCAGCGCCAGCATTTGGCGTCTATCACCTGCTCGTTGGCAAGAACAGTTGCGCAGGAATGGCACCAGTTCACATACGAAGACTTCCTGTATGCGAGCCCCTTTTCGAGCATCTTGATGAAGAACCACTGGTTCCAGCGGTAATACTCAGGGCTGCAGGTTGCCACTTCCCTGTCCCAGTCATAGCTCAGGCCAAGCTTCTTGAGCTGGCTTTTCATATAACTGATATTTTCATAAGTCCACTTTGAGGGGTGAACATTATTCTTGATCGCGGCATTCTCGGCAGGCATGCCAAAGGAGTCCCAGCCCATTGGATGAAGGACATTAAACCCCTGCATCCTTTTGTACCTGGCTATAACATCGCCGATCGCATAGTTGCGCACATGGCCCATATGGATCTTGCCCGAGGGATAAGGGAACATCTCAAGGCAGTAGAATTTCCTCTGCGAGTCGTCAGCAACAGTCCTGAAAAGCTCCTTCTCCTGCCAGTACTGCTGCCATTTAGGTTCAATTGCTGCTGGATCGTATCTGTCTTCCACTGAAAACCGCCTCCGGAGATGATCGAAAAATAATTATTTCCTGCAAATTACGTCAAATATTATAGCACAGGGCTTGTGGTGAAAAGACCGGGCCGGCCAAGCCGAAGACCTGCATCATGGTTTTCAGTCATATCGGCCATATAGATACCCGGCAAAAATAGAACTATTCCGGCGTTATCTTTATTGACAGGAAATTGCAGCTGTGATAGTTTCTACATATACCTTTGGGAAAGGAGGGAATCATGGCCTGCAAATCAAAAGGCGGCAGCTGTGGAACAGCAAAAAAAACCACAGCAAAGAAAGCCACCGCAAAAAAAGCTCCGGCAAAGAAGAAATAGCAGCATCGCTTATCTGCTGCTGGTGATGCCTGCCTTGAATCTTTCTTTACTGTTTCAGGTGAACAGGAAGGGCTGGTGTTGCCTCAAAAGCCCTTCCAGCCTTCCTTAGCCTATCTTCATGCTCCATCCTGATATCCTCTATGGACTGGTCGGTCAGGACATAGGGCGTAAGCAGTATCACCAGTTCTGATTTCCTCTTTTCCTGAATGACCTGTTTGAAGGCAGGGCCGATATATGGAATTTCGCTCAAAAGGGGAACGCGCCTTGTTGTATCATTTATCTTGTCGGTAATAAGGCCTGCGATTACTATGGTCTGGCCGTTTCGCGTCTTTATCATAGTGTCTGCCTCACGCGTATTGATAAGAGGTTTTGTATTTTTGCCGTCGGGGGATGTGACGTCTCTCAGCTTCTCGGAGATGCTCGGATGTATCTGCATGGTTATTATTCCCTCCTCATCCACCTGCGGCGTAACATCGAGGAACAGGCCTATTTCGTCAATCTGTGGCGATGTATAGGAGGCAATGATCTCGCTGTTTGGATTGGTGTATGAAGTGGTTACCCACGACACCTCCTTTGTGGTCAACTTTATGACCGCCTTTTGGTTGTTCATTGTTGAAACCTTCGGGCTCGAAAGGACATTTACCTGTCCCTGCTCTTTCATCGCATCGAGGATTCCATCAACCCTGCGGTGCTTGAAATCCAGTCGAAAGACCGGCGATGATCCGGCAGGCAGCGGAACGAGCAGTTTCTGCGAAAGATTCAGGTCTATATCTCCGGGCAACTGCATCAATGCTTCCCAATCTATGCCGAATTTGTAGTCATCGTGCAGCGCCACCTCCACTATGTGGGCCTGTATCATCACCTGCTTTCTGGCAGCCCGCTCGACATCCTTCAAAAAATCCTCTATTCGTTCAATATTATCGGAATAGTCAGAAACATAGACAATGCCTGCAAGCTCATTTATGATAAGCTTCTTGCCTGTCTTTTCATCTCCCCGGCTGAAGCCGCCGTCATCCCGGCTGCTGCCTTTTGTGTCACCAAAGACGATAACCTCAACTCCTCTCTGAATCTCTCTCCAGAAATCCGCTGTGGCCGAAGTTATTACACTTACGCTGCCCTGGCTTGAAGATGATGAAGACGGGCCGGATGCAGGCGGCGCCCCGGAGGTGATATTTATGTTTGTTCCTCCTGAATACCCTGAAGAGCCGCTTCCTGTTGATATGGCTGCCGTCATGGTGCTGGTAGATGTCCGTTTGCCTGTTATGTAGTTCACCCTGAAAACCCGTGTTTCGAGGATGGGCCTTGTCACCCTGATGAATCCCTTATCCATTCTGAATGTGTAACCAAGCGGACGGGTTATTGCATAGAGCGCACTCTTGAGATCAAGATTCGTAAAATCTATTGATATGTTTCCGGCCACTTCCCTGTCTGCTATGATATTGATGCCGCTGTCCTTTGAAAGCAGGAGAAACACGTCCCTCAGATCAGCATCTCTTACGCTCAGTGAGAATTTACTCATTTCTCTTGCAGGGGGCAGCTCCTCAGTCTTTGGAGGCTCAGGCCTTATGACAGGGGCGGGCACTTGAGGAGGCTGCTTGAGCGCCATAGTCTCAGGGACTTCAGTCATTCTGGGCGTCGCGCATCCCATAAGCCCAAAGACTAAACAGACTGCCGCCATAAAGAATTTCTTCATTTTTTCTTCTCCTTGATCACGTTATAATCATCAATCGAAAGTTCCAGCAGCCCGGCCTCCCTGCCGGGCCTGCCGTCAGCCCCTGTCAGGAGCACGATGCTGTGCTGTTTTATCTCCCTGATGACTGCGTTGCCGATTCTGTCATTGACTGCGTAGACCTTGCCGTTAATCAGCGCATGACTCCTTCCGTCTCTCTTAACTATGCCCATAAGCCTGATGTCATCCGCCGCCTCTGCAGTCCTGGTCTCTTTTATTGCCTTGACAGAGAAGGGATCTCTCTTCCATGACCCCTTCTCCTGTCCTTCCGATGGCCGAGCCGCAGGAAGTTGCTGCGGCTTCACATGCTGCCTCGCAGCTTCCGACACTTTCTGTTGCTGCATGTCTTCTGGGGACAAAGGTGTTTTGTTGTTCTTTGTCATGAAAAACTGCACATTATAAGCGATCACGATCACAAGGATAATACCCACAACCCCTGCCACATATTTGTTTCCCAACATCAGTTCTCCTCCATGGCATAGGTGCCGGCAGTCATCTCTATGACAAGAGCATCTTTGTCGCGGCTGACCTTAAGGCTGTCTATGGTTATCAGCCTCTGGCTCCCCTGCAGATCCGCAATGAACTCCGCCATTTCCCTGTACCCGGAGTGGAAGCTCATCCTGACCGGGTAGGAATTAAACGGGAGACGGCCGCCGGCCTGTGTCTGTCTGCGGGGACTGTCCACGGATTTCTGAACAAATGTCAGGTCTCTGATCCCGTATTTACGTGACGCGCTGTATGCCGTTTCTATAAATTCGGTCGTCCAGCTCTTCTGCGGGATGTATCTGCTGACAGCAATGCCCTCCCCGGCATCTATTTCGACTGCATGTGCACGTTCTGCCGCTTTCTGTTCGAGGGCTGCACGAAGCCCGCGAATTGATCTGATCGTCGAGATGGTGTAAATGGAGAAGCTCATTCCTGTTATCAGCACCACAGCAAGAATTATGTAGAAGACACTTTTTTGTCTTTTCATTGAAGCACCTCGAATCGCGCCTTGACCACAAATTCCTGCTTATTCATCTTTGTGGCTGTTTTCGATGTTATCTCAGGCGGTGAGGCCGGCGCAAACCGGCCCGTGGCCTCAAGCGCATGCAGAAATTTTGATACTGCCGAGTTTCTCAGCCCTTCATCTACAGGCTGAAGATTCGCGCCCAGTCTGATAAAAGTGGCGTCTGCAGTCTTTTCGAGATCAATACTGATCAGGCTCATTTCCGGCGGTATAAGGTTGGCGAGATCCCTGAAGACGGGATAGAGCTTCCTGTCGTTGTTCAGAATCTTTCTTAAGGCATCCTGCTGAATCCTGTCCCTGTCTTCTGATTTCCTGGATGCCTTGTCCTGCCTGTCGGACTGCTCCTTCATTGCCTTTAAATCGTTCTCTGTCCTGCTCAGGACTGCGTAGCCGCCACTGATCATGATTGCATAGAATATAAGGGCAATAATAATTACGGTATTGCCGACAAGAAACCTGCTTCTGTCCTTGCTTCCAGTCGGCATAAGATTGACCAGCCTGTCGACAGAGGAGACCATCGAAAGACCTGCTATTGCCGTGTACATGACCGGATGCCCGGTTTCAGCATCAAACGGCTTCATCAGCATGCATTTGACCCCGAGGCTTTGACTTAAGACTTCTGTTGTCTCCTTTTCAGTTGAACCGATGCCGCTGATCCAGAGGCAGGATATCTTTTCATCTGCTGTTTCGCCTCCCATCTCAAGCATGAAACGATAGAGCGCATCTACGACTGAATAGAGCCTGATCTTGAAGACCTGGGTCTGCTCCAGTTCCTTGCCGGAGAGCTTTGCATGATCCGACTCAGGCATCTGGACCTTCCTGTAGTTGATGAGTCTGCCGTTATTAAAGACGATGATCTCTATAAAGCTTTGGCCTATCTCAAGAACCGCCTCATTCCCATCGGTTTCAGGCCTGATCTTTCTGAAGCCGCTGATGATGCCTTCAAGGCCTGTTGTTAAAACAGAGGGTCTGATTCCGCATTCCTTCATAAGGTTACGATAGACCGCAACATCAGATATGAGGGCGTATTCGGCAAGGATCTCCTGCTTCGCAGCCCTGTCAGAGCCGCTCAGGGCAGGTTGATTCCTGAATATCCATCTGACGCCGACGACAAAGTCCTGCGTGCCTATCTCTTTTGAGATTTCTCTGCGAACCACCTTGACCGCATCGCCAATATCCATTGGCGGAACCTTGAAAATGCCGAACTTCAGGATACTGTTGGGCAGGATGGCACGCGCCTTTCTTCTGCTGCCTCCTGCCTCAGCAACGGCGGCTGACAACTGCTGTTTTGCCTTTTTCAGGTCGGAAACATCAAAATCTCTGGTAATCAGAACGTGCCTTAATGCCCCGTCTCTGGAAGACAGGACCCTCAGGCATCCTCCTCTGAAGTCTATGTTTAGTCTGTTCATCATCTATCCTTTATGGGTATGGGACTGACTGCATCTGCAAGTCTGCAAATACAGAGCTGACCCTGTCATTTACGTTAGCGAGGATTTCCGGATTATTTGGGCCTCCTCCGACAATTTGCCCTGCTATCAAATAAGCATCCGGACATGCAGGCTCAGAAAAAAGGGCTGCGCTGAAATACGCCGATCCAGCCGGCATGCTGACACCGGTATTCAGAGTGAAAGGCACAGTGAAATATCTGTTGCTGCCGTCGCCCGGGATAGAAACGGGGCGGCATACACAGGCAGGAGGGGCAATAAGATTGCCGGTGCCGTCCCTGTATCTTGCGCATATCGCTGAAGAATAACTCAAAACGCCTGCCGGCGCTGCATTGAACGTTATATTCAGGCTGCCCTGCAGATTCGGCGTCGGATAGGTCTCGTTTGTATATATTATGACAACTATATCATCAGGTGTATTGAAGTTTCTGTCAGGGCCTGAACTTCTTAATTCCATCTCTTCCCCGGCAACTCCGGCAGGGGCATATGAAATCGGAGTTCCCCATGCATCGGTTCTGTATGCAATTGGGTCGAAACCGATCGGCAGATAAGGCCCATTCCAGTTACTGTTTATCCAGGCCGGCCTGCTCACAAGCTCCTGAAGATTCTGCTCTGTCGGCAGAGCGCCGATGTCTCCAATAAAACCAAAATGCGTTCTCACGCCGTTCTGTATCAGTCTCGGATCGCCAACCATCGCCTTCTTGAGATCCATAATGCGCTCTTTGGTTGTTTCTATTTCAGTGCTCTCCCATATTCGGTACATAAAGGGGATCATGACGCCGACAAGCGTGGCTATGACAGCGGTCACTACGATCACCTCTATTAAAGTAAAGCCTCTTCTGTCCCACTGGCGGCAAGTTTTCATCTCATCCTGATTCCGCCTATGACCTTGTACAGGGGCAGGAAGAATGACGCAAGGGTAAGAAGTACAATGCCTCCAAGCAGCAGAAGGATAAGCGGCTCTATTACTGCGAATACCTTTTTCAATGTCTCAGGAATTTCCTTGTCATACATGCTGCTGATCTTCATCACTGTATTGTCAAGCGTACCGGTCTTTTCGCCGATCTCGACCATATTCAGAAGCAGGGGGCCGAAATCACCGGTCATCCTGAGCGCCTTATTGATCTGCTCACCGCTCAGCACGGCATTTGTGACTTTGCTGAACGACTCCGCAATAACCGTATTTCTGATCACATCTGCAGAAACCCGCAGGGTTTCATGCATGCTCAGACCCGAACGGTACAGAACTGCAAAGGTCCTGAAATATCTCGAATGATTCAGTTTTTTTGTGAGATCACCAATCAGGGGGAGCTTAAGCAGAACGAGGTCAATGATCCGTTTTGAGGCCGCGTGCCTGCCCAGCAGACGGTATATGACGGGAATGAAGAAGAAGATCAGAACGATAAGAAGCCAGTAGTCCTTAACAAACTCAACAGTTCCTGTCATAATAAGGGTCGGAAGAGGAAGGGCAACCTTCAGGTCAGTCAGGATCTTGACGAACTTCGGCATCACAAAGACAAAAAGTATCATGATAAGGCCGAACACTGAAGCAAGTACCATGGCAGGGTATGCCAGGGCTCCTTTTATATCCTTCTTCAGCTTGATCTGCCATTCCAGATACGCCATCAGATCGTCAAGTATCTGTTCTATGTTTCCTGCTGCTTCACCTGCCCTTACCATGCTTGCGTAGTATTCAGGGAAGACGCCGGGGTAGTCGGCCATTGCATCTGAGATGGACTTGCCTGATTCGAGTTTTGCATAGAGCATTGAGGCTGTTTTTGATATCTTTCTGTCTGCAGTCTGGTTGGCCAGATCGCTGAGACCGCCCATAAGTGGGACGCCTGATGAGAGAATCAGCCTGAAAAAGTAGGTGAAGTCCATCAGTTCTCTGTCGTTAAGCCCAAAAGGAGCCTGAAACCCAATCCTGACGCGTGAGGCATCTATCAGTGTGAAGCCTTTAGCAGCAAGCAGGTTTTCGAGCTCGCCTTCGTTTGAGGCCTCAAGTCTTCCTGTCATCACCTGTGCATCGTCACTAATGGCCCGATAATGGTAAAACGCCATCAGAAGGCAATCCTTGTTGCGCTGTGCACTTCTTCCAAAGAGGTCAGGCCCTCTGCTGCCTTCTGTATGCCGACCATATACATGGTTTTAAGGCCTGTTCGTATCGCCGTCTCAAAGATCTGATCCGCATCTTTTTTCGAAAGAACGAGCCTCCTCAGTTCTTCGTTCATCTTGAATATTTCGTAAATGACAGTTCTGCCGCGATACCCGGTGTCGCCGCATTCAGAACACCCTTTAGCCCTGTACAGAACCGTATCTTTGGTGACAGCAGGTGGAGTTTCACTGCCCAAAGCACTGTCTGTTGCGGGAGAGACGATAAATTTCTTTATCATTTCGGGAGTTGGCGCATAGGCTTCCCTGCATTTTGTGCAGAGGAGCCTGACAAGCCTCTGGGCAATTATGGTGTCAACTGTGGATGCCAGCAGAAATGGCTCAATCCCCATGTCCATAATCCTTGGCAGGCTTGATGCGGCATCATTGGTATGCAGCGTGCTGAAGACCAGATGTCCTGTCAGCGAAGATCGGATCGCAAGTTCCGCAGTCTCCACATCACGCATTTCGCCTACCAGGATCACGTCCGGGTCCTGTCTAAGAATTGAACGCAGACCGGTCGCAAAGGTGAGGCCGGCCTTGATATTCACCTGAGACTGCCGCACAAGGGGCAGTTGATATTCGATAGGATCCTCAATTGTGAAGATATTTTTATAAACACTGTTGATGATCGAAAGAAGCGAATAGAGCGTGGTGGTCTTGCCGGAGCCGGTAGGACCTGTTACGAGTATCAGGCCATAGGGCATAACAAGCGACTTGTTCAGCAACCCGATATCGTCCTTCATAAACCCCAGATTCTCAAGCCCCAGGAGAAGGCGGGATTTGTCGAGTATCCTGACCACGATATTTTCGCCGCCAAGAACGGGAAAGCTGGATATCCTGAGATCGAGCATCTTTGACTGCCAGGGAAATTCTGTTGCGCCGTCCTGTGGCAGCCTGTTTTCTGCAATGTTCATTGCGCCCATGATCTTTATTCTCGAAACAAGGGCAGAAAGAATATCCCTGGGCAGGTACATGCCGTGCTGCAGCAGGCCATCTACCCTGTATCGCACTCGAGTGCCATTGGCGTCAGGGCCGATATGGATGTCGGTTGCTCCCTTCTGCAGGGCAACAGTTATGATCCTGTCAACCAGTCTCACCACAGGCGCGACAGCTATATCTCCAGGCCGGCTGGCCTCCAGTTCAACAGTTCTGAGAGCCGATGTGCTCTGCCTGACTATATCATCAATATCATACGGGATATTTGCGCCCTCATCGGCATCCTTCTGCGGCACACTGCTGTGAACCATAGACAGTACAGTGAAAAGGTCTGTCCGGCTGATAAACCCGAGGCTGAACAGAATAGCGCCTATGAGTTCTCCGGTTCTCTTCTGTTCCTCAAGCGCTATCTTCAGCTGTTCTGCTGTAATAAGGCCGGATTCAATAAGACGCTCACCAATACGTTTCTGTTGCATGGCTATCCTTTCAGGAGATCATCAGGCCGCTGCCTGTAGAATACGTATAGAGTATCAATGTTTAGTTATTATATCGCAAGACGGAATAGTCGTCCATAAAAAAGCATTATTTTTAACAAGTTAGACAGAATCTGATATTTCCCTGATCGCAAAAAAAGAGAAACAGCTTTTATCCCCTGATTCGCATGTGATACTATCAGTCAATGTTCGAAAGAGATATCAGGAAATTGGAGGGCCAGGCGCTCTTAAGGAGGCTGCTTGACAGGGCATCCGGCCAGGGGCCTGTGATCAGGCTCTGCAGCAAAAACTATCTGAATTTCTCTTCCAATGACTACCTTGGGCTCGCCAATCATCCTGATCTTGTCGGGGCTGCTGCCCGTGCAATGAGCGAATACGGCTTTGGAGCAGGCTCATCCAGGCTGCTTGCCGGCGGAACGCTTCTCCATGAGAAGCTCGAAAAGGGCATTGCTTCATGGAAAGGGACTGATGCCGCCCGCATCTTTAATTCAGGCCATTCTGCCAATACCGGGATAATACCTGCACTGGCTGATGAGGGAGATCTGATCTTCAGCGATGCGCTGAATCATGCCAGCATTATTGACGGCTGCAGTCTGAGCAGGGCAAAGACTGTTGTCTACCGCCATAAGGACATTTCACATCTGAAGGAACTTCTCGGTCAAGAAAAGGGCGGGAGGCGTCTTATTGTTACCGACACGGTCTTCAGTATGGACGGCGATATTGCTCCATTAAGAGATCTATATGATCTATGCAGATCTCTCAATGCAACCCTCAACCCGAAATCCTCAACCCTGCTTTATCTGGATGACGCCCACGGCACAGGAGTGCTCGGCAGGGGTGATGGTGCGCTTGCCCACTTTGAGATAAAGCCGGAGCCATGGATCATATTGATGGGCACTTTTTCTAAGGCCTTGGGCGCATACGGCGCCTTTGCTGCAGGCAGCGATTCAGTTGTGCAATGGATATCGAACAGGGCACGGAGCCTGCTTTTTTCGACTGCACTGCCTCCTGCGGTCACTGCTGCTGCAGGGGCTGCCCTGGAGATGCTCAGAAAGCATCCGGAACTTCCGCAAAGACTCTGGTCAAACAGGGAGGCCCTGAGGAATGCATTGGAGCACATAGGCTATGACACTGGAGAGAGCGAGACGCCCATTATTCCGGTCGTGGTCTCCTCAAATATAGAGGCTGTCAGGCTCTCGCAGTTCCTCTTTGAAAACGGAATCTATGCCCCTGCCATCCGCCCGCCTGCTGTTAAGGAACCGAGGATCAGATTTGTAGTTACAGCAGCCCATGAGGAGAAGGACATCAAAAGACTGATTTCAGTGCTGAAGAAGGCAAAAAGCGGACACTACAAAAAACAGATCAGGCGATAGGGATCGAAAAGACGCATGATGGGCTTCCCTGGGCCATGCATTGCACCATCGAGACGTTGCGGCCCAGGAGTTCCCTGTATAGCTGGAGTTCTTCTTTGCAGGCCTCATTGAACTCGGCCGCCACTTTCCTGATCGGGCAGTTGTATGTCTTGAGGAGATAGTGATCAGCCTGCTTTTCGATATCGGCAAGACATCCCTCTGAAACGAGAAGGTTCTTGAGGCCATGCAAAAGCTCATCAACCCCGCTCAGGCCTGAAAGGGCTTCCTTCTTCTGCGTCAGGATGTTGGCACGCTGCCAGCTGAACATTCTTTTTATCTTTTCCTGACCTTCGTGCTTGCTGACTTCACGCAGCATAGCGAGTGTGAACCTGTCATATGCATTTGGGAAGAGGTCATCGGCAGCTTCAGTCAGCATATATACATAGCCAGGCCTTCCAATGCCCTGTCGTTTTGTCCTGTAGCTGACAAGTCCCTTCTTCTCAAGGGAGAGCAGATGCTGTCTGATGCCCATCGGAGTTATGCTGATCTTTCTGCTCAGATCCTCAATAGTCATGCCCCCGCTCTTTTTCAGGAGCGTTATGATATTTTGTCGCGTTGGGTTTTCGTCAACTCTTATAATCATTATAGAAAAATAGCATATAAATACTATTTCTGCAAATAACTATTTTTAATATGGAACACAAACAATCCCCATAATTGACTGATATTATTTTTTACTGCTGGGTCATATGTTGAGGTGCTTACATAATAAACATAATCTGGTATGATACTAATTACATTCACAGGGAGAATATCCCGGCAGCAAAGGAGCCTTCTTATGATGACCGGCAGGTAAGATCTTAAGGCGCTCCTGATGCAGATGTAAAGGCAATATGCAACAGAAACTGAGGCATATGGATTATCTGAAGAAGCTGAGGGACAGCCTTGCTTAAACTGCGTGACGGCATCGTAGAGCTGTACAGGAAGGTTGCCACTTCTCTTCCCCCTGACATTGAAGATGCGATAAAAACCGCCATGCCTCAGGAAACCGAAGGTTCTATTGCAGCCTCATCACTGTCTGTAATCCTCGAAAATACAAAACGGGCACGGGAGACTGCACGGCCGATCTGTCAGGACACAGGCGTGCCGGTCTTTTATCTGAAGGTTCCTTTTGGCCTTAGCCAGAATGCGCTGAAGGAGACCATTTTGGAGGCTACGCGCGAGGCAACAGAGAAGGTTCCGTTGCGGCCCAATGCGGTGGATATCATAACGGACAGAAACTCAGGGGACAATACAGGCATCGGTCTTCCGATCATCTATTTTGAGGAGACACCGGGAGGTTCCCTGATTATTGATCTTATGCTCAAGGGAGGCGGCTCTGAAAATGCCGGCCAGACGTACAAGCTGCCGCTCGAAGAGCTTGGCGCAGAGCGGAGTCTCGACGGGGTCAGAAGATGTGTGCTCGATGCAGTCCAGAAGGCCCAGGGCAGGGCATGTCCCCCTTATATCGTGGGTGTCGGCATCGGCGCTGCCAAGGACCAGGTTTCACGGCTGTCCAAAGCACAGCTGATGAGAAAACTGAATGATGAAAACAGGATTGAGGAGCTTGCCGGGCTCGAAAAGCAGCTGCTTGCCGAAATCAACGAGCTTGGCATAGGCGCTATGGGAATGGGCGGAAGAAAGACGGCCCTCGGCGTCAAGGTGGATGTCAACCATCGCCATCCTGCGTCCTATTTTGTGGATGTCTCTTTGGGCTGCTGGGCAATGAGAAGGGGCAGATTGATATGGTAGAGGGAAAGAGACTTAATCTCCCATTGTCAGAGGCCGATGTGTCAGGTCTTAAAGCGGGAGATATGGTCCTTCTGAGCGGCAGGATGGTGACCGGCAGGGATCGTGTGCATAAATACCTTGTTGAGCAGAGACCGAAAAAAGAAGACCTGCCTTTTGATCTGACCGGCAGCGTGCTTTATCACTGCGGACCTGTGATGAAAAAGACGGAAGAGGGATATCAGGTCATGGCTGCAGGGCCGACAACGAGCATGCGGGTAGAGATGTATGAGGCAGAGGTGATCAGGCAGTATGGCCTTCGGGGCATAATGGGCAAAGGCGGTATGGGGGAAAAGACAGGCAGGGCTCTCCAGGAGGCAGGCTGCGTATATTTTCAGGCAATCGGCGGGGCAGCGGCCTATCTTGCAGACAGGATCATAAAGACGATTGACGCATGGAAGATTGATGAATTCGGCGCAACCGAGGCGATGTGGATACTCGAGGTTCAGGATTTCCCCGCCATTGTTGCCATGGACAGCCACGGCAACAGCCTGCATAAGGAGGTCGAGGCAGCCTCCCTCCTGAAGCTCAAAGAACTCCTGAAACAAAAATGATATTCATCGCAGGGGCAACAGGTTTTGTCGGCGGACATCTTATGGATTTTCTCCTTCAGAAGAAGTATTCCCTCAGATGTCTTGTCCGTTCTGACAAGGCAGGAAAACAACTTCTTCAGGCCGGCGCTGAAGTAGTCCACGGCGATATAACGAACCCTGACACGCTCAAAGGCTTACTGCACCCTGATGATCTCGTTATTCACCTCGTCGGCATTATCGAAGAAAAGGGTGACGCCACATTTGCATCTGTCCATGTCGAGGGCACAAGAGCCCTTATTGCAGAGGCCGGGCGAGCAGGAGTCCGCCATTTCTTTTATCAGTCGGCTCTTGGCGCTGACCTTAATTCATGGTCAGGATATCTCAGAACCAAGGCAGAGGCTGAGGAGATCGTCAAAAAGAGCGGTATACCCTATACCATATTCAGGCCATCCCTGATCATAGGCCCCTGGGACGGCTTCACCAGAAAGATTATGGATATGCTGAGGTTTTCTCCTGTTGTCCCGCTGCCGGGAGAAGGCAAGGCCAGGTTCCAACCTGTCTCTATAAAGGATTGGCTTGCCTGTATCGGCAAGGTTATTGAGAATCCTGCAGACTTTTCCGGAACTTTTGAAATAGGCGGTCCTGAGCATCTCTCATACAGACAGATTGTTGAGACACTTTCGAGGGCAGCCGGCTACCATAAGCCTGTCTTCAGCATCCCTATCGGACTTATGAAGCTCGGCGCGTCTATTGTTGAGCGATTCTTGCCCTCCCCGCCTGTCACCTCAGATCAGCTCCGTCTGCTTGAACAGGACAATATCTGTGATTCAAGTGCGATCGAGGAGGCCTTCGGATTTGAGCCTGAGCGATATGAGGATGCCGTAAGGAGATTTGTCGGGTGATGCAAACGGCATCTGCCTTTTCAGTGGAGGCCGATTAAGCGCGACTTTATCGGGGCAGCACAGGCAGGCTGATCTGGTTTGCGCCTATGCTCCGAAGCGCCTCTTTACCACGCACTGTCATATCGGTCACAAAAGAGAATTCATCCCTGCCTTCTATCGGATAGGCCTTCAGCCGGTAGTGCGTCCCCCACGGTTTTTCCGAAACCATGACAGCGACCGGCTGTTTTATCTGGAGATAGGGACTGGTGATGATAACATCCATCAGCGTCTGGCGTGCCGCATTGGCATCATGATCCGGATGGAGATAGAAATCAGCAACGCAGAGCTGGCCGCGATGGCCTGCATTGGCATTATGGATATTTGTATCCCAGATCCGTGAGTGAGGTATTGTGACGAGCGTATCATCTGCGGTGAGGACCTGCAGAGAGCGCAGGCCTATGGACTTCACTTCACCATATGCATCGCCGATCGTGATGCGGTCTCCCAGTCCGTAGGGCCGTTCATAGATCGTGACAATTCCGGCAATCAGACTGCCGATGTAATCCTTGAAGGCAAAGCCGATAGCAAGCCCGGCAGCCCCAAACAGGGCGACGAAATTCTGTATGGTAGGCCGCACAAGCAGGGGCGCTGCTGTGGCAACAGCAACCACAAGAATAAGAAGCCGGAAGATCGGCACAAGGGGAAGAAGGTAATGGCGAAACCGTGCCGGCGTCACCTCGGCTATGCGGGGCAGTACACGCTGTACAAAGAGGGTCATTACCACTGCAACCCCGAAGATCAGCAGCAACAGCAGGAAGTTTATCTCTTCAAAGGGATAAAAGACCTGCGTCAGTGTGGATTTTGCATCATTCATGGATCGGTCTCCTAAAAGGCATCAACGAGATATTCCTCATTCTGCAGATAGGAGCGCACTGCCGGATATCCGGAAAGGGTCAGACGCCAGCTGTCTGCCTCGGGTTTAATAAGCCCAGCAGACTGAAGCTGAACTATCGCCTTCTCGATCTCGGTCTGTGTAAGTGAAAGCGTTCTGTTGAGCACCTCTACTCCCAGTCCTCCATGAAGAAGGAGAGTATGGAGAATAAACGAGCCGGACTTGCCAATCTCTGGAGATATTTCAGGGAATACGATCTCCTCCCATGGCCTGACCCAGATGGTCATGCCCTGATCCTCGCTTGCTGCCTTCTGTGCCTCTTCTCCAATAATCTCCTGAACCGAAACGAGCAGGCTGTTGCGCCAGAGAGCCCAGGCGACCAGGGGAATGCCGCGTGACCGTGCTGCGATTCTTTCAAAATAGGCCAAATCAGAGTTGGTTGATGTTCCTGCCGAATCCTCTGCAGTCTGCTCACTGGAATTTCGATCAACGGTCAGAATAACCTTTCCTGTGGATGACTGGCGGAATGAAACAGATTTTTTCCCGGATTCGCAGGCGAGCTTACATAACCATTTTGTAAGACGGTCTTTATCGAAGGCCTGAAGAGAAAGGGGGGCGCTGAAAAAGGAATCAACCGATACTGCATGGCACAGGTAAGACCATGCCCAGCTGTTGCAGCCGACAAGACAGCGAGGTTTCCGCCTCCACAATTCATCCAGAAAACGGCGAATGAGCGTCAGGCCGGAATGATGTCTCAGATAGAGTTTTTCGAGGTCAGGCAGCACAAATCCCTCTTCTCTGACCGAATCCAGAAATGAGAGCCAGCCGGTATCGCCCGCGAGAACCTGCCGTGGCGAGGGTGGCTCGATGATCTTCCATGAATGCTTCTTTGCCCATAATGAGATGATCTGGCTAATGCCGCTGCCGGGCGGGCCGACAAGCACCGGCGATGGACGGTCAGGATCTTCACTTTTGATCCATCCAGAAAGGCTGCTTTCGAGCGCCTCTGCCGGTTCAGTCCAGCCCGGCATAGGAAGACTGCATCAAGGAGACTCTGAGGCGCTGTCCGGAGCTCTGCATGGATGCTGACCGGCTCAAGGGTTACGGCAGTTTTGCGAAAACGGCGCCAGAGTTCCCTCAGTCCTGCCCCTGCCGCAGCTGTCGTCGGTTCTGATGGCCGTACATATTCATCAAGCGGGACAAACTGCCACAGTGGAGGCTTTTCATCGGTCATAGTAAAATCCATTATAGAGAAACAGACTGGTGAATGCAAGAAGGCGAATTATGCAATATCTTAACGCTATATTGAGCATTTTCACTGCAGGATCAGATTCTATTATCCTGAAAACATGGCCTTTTTCCAGCTAACACTTGGATGATGATTCGAGTCTTCAAGGGTCTGTCGGCAAAAGGATTTCTAAGGGGAGGCCTGCAGTGAGACTCCCACGCGGCAAGCCGCGGGGCATTCTGCAAAGGGTTTCGTAAAATGATGAAACACTTTTAACATAAAAGCCTTTTTCATTCAGAAGAAAAGCGGCATCCAGCTCAGAAGATGCCCGCTCGATCTCGTCTTTTGCGCGAAGGCGGCCTTCTTCCTTGTCTATTCTCTCGACCATAAGGTTATACCCTCCAGATGGATTTGCCTGAGAAGAGGTTTGAAAGCCTCATGAAAATCTGAATCAGAGGTGAAGACTGCAGATATAACAACGTCATGTTCTGTCTGAAATTCATAGATCATGTCATAGATCCCGAACTTGACTGTCCTTGCAACAGGATAGTCTGCAATTAACAGAATATCTATATCGGATTCCTCAGTAAAATCTCCTCTTGCCTTTGAGCCGTAAAGAATGATCTTGTTTATCATTGGCTAAAGCAAAGAAATTTCCCGGATAATTCCGTCGAGAGCTTGCGGCATCGCATAAATAATAGTATTATACTCCCATAATATAAAGGAGTATGCATGAAGTACCCCAGGATACTTAAAGCACATATTAAAAACGCGCTTAATTACTTTCCTGTAGTATTGCTGACAGGCGCCCGGCAGGTCGGCAAATCAACCCTGGCACTCGATATATTCGATACATACATGACTTTTGACGATATCACTATTTTCGCCTCTGCACGGTCAGACCCGAAAACGTTTATTGCCGGCCTTAAAAAACCCGTTGTCATTGATGAAGTCCAGAAGATGCCCGAAATCCTTAATACCATAAAAATGGATATTGACAAAAAGAGGACAAACGGGAGCTATCTCTTGACCGGTTCCGCAAATATCATGGCATACAAAAATATAGCAGATACACTGGCAGGACGGATCGCGGTGCTTGAACTTCTGCCTCTGAGCTGCAGGGAAATAGCTTCAAGGGACGACAATGTCATTAATGACCTGCTCTCACAAAGAATCACTGAGGCAGCCTTGCCCGATATTGATAATGACAGCATGTTGTCGCATATTATTAATGGCGGATATCCTGAAATACAGAAGATTGACGATGCCAGAGGCAGGTATCTTTGGTTCGGTTCATACATCAGCACATACATCGAACGTGATATTCGTGATATCGGGGCATTGCGGCATATGGACAAATTCATAAGGATGTTCAATATGCTTGCCTCGCGGTCTTCGCAGGTCCTTATTAAATCCGACATTTCGCGTGATGCCTCAATTGACAGCAAGACACTCGATAATTATCTTAATCTTCTGGAACTGACATATCAGATATCTCTCCTGAAACCGTACAGTAAAAATATAAACAAGCGGTTTGTAAAGAGCAGCAAACTGTTTTTTACTGACAGCGGCATTGTTTCATATCTTCTCGGCATTTCCGACCCAAGGCAGTTAATGTCATCTCCCTATAAAGGCGCTGTTCTTGAGACCTTTGTCTTTGCGGAACTGTTGAAGGCGGTCAAATATTCAGATAAGCCTGCAGAGCTGTTCTTTTACAGGACCTTCGACAAAAAAGAGATTGACTTTGTACTTGAAAAAGGAGATTCGCTTGTTGCAATTGAAGCGAAATTTTCCCGTACGGTAACAAAGAGTGATTTCAGGCATATAATTGATCTTAAGAATAGTACGGACAATTTTACTGCAGGGCATGTCATTTATATGGGAGAGCATATCCTGCCTTTTGGAGAGAATCTTTTTGCCCTGCCGGTCAGGATATTTTTTTGATCCATGCCCATGGGGGCAGAATAGATTCGAGTTGAAAGCTGATAGTCACAGGCGGCAAGGAGGGAGCCCGAAGTTTTATGCTTTTTTGGCTTTGTAGCTCTTCACTTACGGAGGATGGTGTTGGAGACAAATAATATTTTAAGGCAGCTTGAAAAGCAGGAGTGGCAGCAGACGTTTGACGCCATGAGCGATTTCGTGGCGATTCTCGACAGGGACTTCCGTATCGTAAAGGCAAACAGGGCGATGGCAGAGTTTCTGCGTCTGGATGATCTTTCCGGCCGGTTCTGTTACGAGGTGATGCATGGACGCAACGCACCATGGCCGTTCTGCCCCCATGCGAAGATGCTCCAAACCGGCAGGTCAGTAACCGAAGAGATTGATGACCCGCATATCGGAATTCCCCTGCTGGTGACCGCCTCGCCGATTTTTGATAAGGACGGAAGTCTGATCGGCTCTGTCCATATTGCAAAGGACATCTCTGCGCTTAAGGGAGCGCAGGCTGAGCTTGAGTCGAGAAACCGCGAACTCGGCATCCTCTGGAGCCTCAGCCGAAGTATAAGGAGCCTGTCGTTTCAGGATGTGATAGACGCAGCGCTCGAAGGTGTTCGTTCCGCAGTTGAGCCTGATCTGGCGCTATTCTATCTCAGGGTGGATGATGAGCTCGTTTTACGGGGCCATCTTCCGGCTGATGCTGAAAGCCTGAATGAGAAAAAAAAAGGTGGGGACCTGTTTGTGTGGTGTCGCTGCAGAGAACGGACAGGCGGTCTTTTCCAGGGACATTCGGGCTGACGTCCGCTGTACGCTTATGGAGTGCAAAGAGGCCGGCATCATATCCTTTGCAGCCCTCCCGGTTAAGCAGGATAGCGAGATGCTGGGAGTGATCGGCATCGCCTCAAAAACAGAGCGGGACTTCAGCCGGCAGAGGGATTTTCTCGAGACGATTGCCGGCACAGTTGCATTGTGCGCGCATAATGCACTCCTGCATGAGAGCCTTATGCGCTACAGTAACACACTTGAAAATAGTGTGCAGGAACGAACTGCCGAACTTGAGAAGAAAAATACCGAGCTCGAGCGGCTTAACAATCTCTTCATTGACCGGGAGTTCAGGATAAAGGAACTGAGGGATAAAGTGAAGGAACTGGAGAAAGAGATATAAATGTAAGATGCGGCTTTTTGGGGTTACGTGAGCTGCCCACGTAGGGCGACAAGGGACCAGTCTGATTAGGCATACAAATGAAGATTAATAATAAAGGTGAAAAGCACCATATTAAGAAGACCTCTGCAGCGGCGCTGGTCCTGTTTTTGCCTCTGACATTTGTCATGTCAATCACACTCTGGTTCTTATACGATCAGGAAGTCTCTTTTGCCAAATACAGACTGAGGGAGCATGCAGTTAATGCTGTTGCGCTGCAGAAAGCAGAAGTCGGAAGCAACTTCAAGCTTATCACTGATGACCTGCTGTTTTTTTCCCAATACAGCAAGATGCTTGACATGCTTGAAGACCCGCATACTCACCAGCGCCGCGTGACCGAAGATCTGCTTTTCTTCAGCCGGATGAGCCGCATCTACGACCAGATTCGCGTTTTGGGCAGATCTGGAGAGGAGGTGATCCGGATAAACCTGCAAGGCGACATACCTGTAATTGTGCCGGAGAAAGAGCTTCAGCATAAAGGGACCCGCTACTATTTTCAGGATACGGTGCGCCTAAGCAAGGGCGAGATATACGTCTCTCCCTTTGACCTGAACATTGAACAAGGCGAAATCGAGTTGCCGCTTAAACCTGTAATTCGTTTCGGAACCCCTCTCTTTGATCGGGCCGGCAGGAAGCACGGAATCGTCATATTCAACTATACCGGCGCAGATCTTATCCGCAATCTGAAAAAGGGTTCAAACGCTTCTTTTGGCCATACCATGCTGCTAAACGACAAAGGATACTGGCTTGTCGGTCAGGACAACTCCATGGAATGGGGATTCATGTATCCTGACAAAAAAGATATGACCTTGCCGAACCTCTTCCCCGAAGTCTGGAAGTCCATTTCTGGCAGTGACAGGGGCCAGTTCAGCTCTATGGAGGGATTGTATACCTTTGAAACAGTCCATCCGCTGCTTGAGGGCTGGAAATCGAGCACAGGGTCCGGAGAAGCATTTATACCGAGTATAACTGAAAAAAAGGCGCGTGAATATTTCTGGAAGATTGTCTCATTTATCCCGAATGATGTATTTTCCATTGAGGCTCAAGCTTTTCGCAAGAAGTATGGGTTTATTGCATCCTTACTGCTGCTTCTGCTTGGCGGCGCCTCCTGGATTGTAGCGAGCGCATGGCAAGCTCGAAAAGAGGCAAAAATCTGCCTGCAGCAATCGCATGATGATCTGGAGCGTGCTGTGGTCGAGAGGACGATCAATCTCGACAAGACCCTCAGGAGCCTGCAGGAGAGCGAGGAGCGGTTCCGGGCCACATTTGAGCAGGCAGCGGTCGGAATGGCGCATGTTGCTCTGGAGGGGCATTGGCTGAGAGTAAACCAGAAGCTCTGCGAAATTGTTGGGTATTCACGAGAGGAACTGCTGACAAAGACATTCCAGGACATCACCCACCCTGATGATCTTGAGACTGACCTCGCATATGTCCGGCAGGTGCTGGCTGATGAGATCAAAACCTATTCCATGGAAAAACGATACTTCTGCGAGGACGGCAGGGTTGCATGGATAAACCTGACAGTCTCCCTTGTAAGGACAGAACAGGGAGAACCGAAATATTTCATCTCGGTCATAGAGGATATTTCCAGGCGGAAAGAGATTGAGCATGAGCTGGCAGAATACCGCCAACACCTTGAAAAACTTGTCACAGAGCGCACAGAAAGCCTCCGGGCAAAGAAATCAGATCTTGAGCGCTCGCAGACAGCCCTGCAGTATCTGCTTGAAGACGTAAACGAGGCAAAGAATGAACTCGAAATTGCAAACGAGAGGCTTAAAGAGCTCGACCGTCTGAAGTCAATGTTCATCGCTTCGATGAGTCATGAGCTGAGGACGCCGCTTAATTCAGTGATAGGATTTTCGAGCATTCTGCTGAATGAATGGATCGGGCCTGTAAATGAGGAGCAGAAGGAGAACCTGAAGATCATACTCAGGGCAGGCAGGCATCTGCTGAATCTTGTCAATGACGTGATAGATGTCTCGAAGATCGAGGCAGGCAGGATCGAATCAAGGCGTGAAGAGTTCGATCTATACGGGCTGATTATGGATGCGGCCGAAATGGTGAAAACAGAGGCATCTGAAAGAGGGCTTGAGTTTACGGCTGAGGCTGAGCATATTGTTCTGCATACAGACAGGAGAAGGCTGATGCAGTGCATAATGAATCTCCTGAGCAATGCCATGAAGTTCACCGTAAAGGGACGCGTGCGGGTGACAGCTCAAAAAGATGCAAGATACAGGATGCAGGATGCAGGAAAAGACGAAAAAACAGGCTTGCATCCTGAGTCCTTCAACTTGCAATTAAACGCTGATTTCGTCGAGATCACGGTCGAGGACACCGGCATAGGCATAAGAGACGAGGATATCCCCAAATTATTCAATTCTTTTGTCCGTCTCGAATCTCCGCTTAAGGCAACGGCGCCGGGCACAGGCCTGGGGCTTTATATTACAAAGAAAATAATTGCAGAGCTTCTCAAGGGGTATATACTGGTAACAAGCAGTTATGGTAAAGGAAGCAGGTTCAGCCTGCTCATACCATTGGAAGGGACAAAAAAAGATGAAAAAAGTCCTGGTAATAGAAGATAATAGAGACAATCTCAAACTGATCAACTATGCGCTTGCCCGGGCCGGTTATGATGTTGTATCAGCAATCTGCGGGGAAGAGGGGATTGAGGCTGCAGAAAGGGAAACCCCTTTTTTTATTGTGATGGACATTAACCTTCCCGGCATAGACGGCATCGAGACTACACGGAGGATCAGAGGGAGAAAGGCCGGCAAAAGTATTCCAATTATAGCAATAACATCCTATGCAATTATGGGTGACCGGGAGAGGATTCTTGAGGCAGGCTGCAGCGGGTATCTCGAAAAACCGATAGACCCGCTCACCATTGTTGAGCAGATAGAGAAGATTATTGCATCTGGAGATGGGGTCTAATATCAGAAGAAGATTCTGATTTGAATGAAGGCAGTAAAGGGGGCAGAGTGAACGTACTGATTGCAGAGGATAATGCGGACGATCGGAAACTGCTGCGGCTGAATCTTGAACATCACGGATGTCATGTCTTTGAGGCCGGAGACGGAAAAGAGGCTCTGGCAATTGCACGCAAGCAGAAACCCGCCCTGATCATCTCTGATGCCCTGATGCCGAAGATGGACGGCTTCCAGTTGCTCAGGGCAGTAAAGACAGATGAAGATCTGAAAGATATTCCCTTTATCTTTTATTCCGCAGTATATACCGGGTACAGGGAGGCAGAACTCGCCATATCCCTCGGCGCTTCAGCCTTCATAATCAAGCCCAGGGAGCCGGCTGAACTCTGGGCTGAGATAAAAGACCTTCTCGATAACTGTAATCTCAGAAAAAAAGACGAGGAACTGACAGCGCGGCTCATCGAAGAAGACGAAGAATTCCTCAACAAATACAGCCAGGTCGTTGCCACAAAACTCGAAGACAAGGTGAAGGAGCTTGAGGCTGCAAAGAAAGCTCTGAAGGCCTCTGAAGAAAAATACCGCAGTTTGGTTGAACATTCCCTGGTCGGCGTATATCAGTCAAAGGTTGACGGCAGTTTTATCTATGTCAATAATGCCATGGCTAACATGTTTGAATTTGGCACGCCGGCTGAGATGATGGCATCGGACATTCTTTCTCTCTATAGAACTCCGGAAAAACGCGATGCAATGATTGATGAGTTGAAAAGGCATGGCAAGATCGAGGATTATGAGATCATAGGCACAACACGAAAAGGAAATCCCATAACAGTTATGATCAGCGCCACGATTAAAGACAACCTTATCTCTGGGGTGGCCATTGACGTGACACAACAGAAGAAACTTGAAGCGCAGCTCAGACAGGCGCAGAAGATGGAGGCAGTCGGGCAGCTTACCGGCGGCATTGCCCATGACTTCAACAACATTCTGTCGGTTATCGTAGGTTACAGCTCTCTGCTCCAGATGAAGATGAAGGAGGGCGACCCCATAAGGGATGATCTGGATCAGATCCTTGCCGCCTCAGAGCGGGCTGCTGCAATGATACAGAGCCTGCTTGCATACAGCAGGAAGCAGACGCTAAATCCGAAGCCGGTCAGCCTCAATGGAATCATAACGAGGATGCAGAGGCTGCTTGAACGGGTTATCAGCGAGGATGTTCATTTTACTATAGCCCTTGACAAAGAGGATAGCATCATAATGGCCGATTCAGGCCAGATTGATCAGGTGCTGATGAATATTGTGGCCAATGCGCGGGATGCCATGCCTGATGGCGGCAGCCTCACAATCGAGACCGGGAGAACCGAATTTGATGCGGAGTATATGAAACAACAGGGATATGGCATGCCGGGCGCTTACGCCTTCCTGAGCATAAGCGACAGCGGCACAGGCATGGACGAGGAGACCAAATGCCGTGCCTTTGATCCTTTTTTCACCACAAAGGAGGTAGGCAAGGGTACAGGCCTCGGCCTTGCCATGGTATACGGCATCATCAAGCAGCATAATGGTTTTGTGAACTGCTACAGCGAGCCCGGAAAAGGGACAACGTTCAAGATCTACCTGCCGCTGTACAGGGCTTCGGAACTTGCAAAAGAAACCAACAACTGGACTCATGCCCCGCTTGGCAAAGGCACAGGGACAATCCTTGTTGCAGAGGATGAAGCGCATCTGCGCAGGCTTGCCTCGTCAGTGCTGAAGGAGTTCGGATATGATGTGCTCCTTGCGTCAGACGGGCAGGAGGCCCTGGAGATGTTCAGGGACAATAAGGATGCGATTAACCTTGTCATCCTTGATGTCATAATGCCGCGCAAAAACGGGCATCAGGTCTTTGAGGAGATTCAGTTGATGAAACCTGGGCAGAAGGTCATCTTTACGAGCGGTTATACAGAAGACATAGTTCATCAGAGAGGTCTGCTTTCAGCCGGGCTGCCGTTCATAACAAAGCCTTTTTCGCCCAGGACGCTCCTTCTGAAGATCCGGGAGGTGCTTGATGTAAAGTGATGCGGCATAGCAGATTCAGGTTATCAGGGCATTTGATTTAGAGGCAACAGACTATAGTCCTTTTCATTTCTCTCCAAAATGATTAAAATAATGAATTATGTTTCCTAAAGGAGCTTTCTCATGTCCAAAAAAGACTTTTTCTTCACCTCAGAATCCGTAACAGAAGGTCATCCTGACAAGATAGCCGACCAGATATCCGATTCCATTCTTGATGCGATCATAGCGCAGGACCCTGTTGCCAGGGTGGCATGCGAGACGCTCGTGACAACAGGCCTTGCCTTTGTTGCCGGAGAGATCACGACCACCTGCTATGTTCATATACCGGATATCGTGCGGGAGACGATCAGGAATATCGGCTACACGCGCGCAAAATACGGCTTTGACTATGAAACCTGCTCGGTCATCACCTCGATTGACCAGCAGTCAGGCGATATAGCAATGGGTGTTGATACCGGAGGAGCCGGAGACCAGGGGCTTATGTTCGGCTTTGCCTGCAACGAGACGCCTGAACTGATGCCTATGCCGATCATGCTTGCCCATAAGATCGCGATGAGGCTCTCGGAAGTGCGAAAACAGGACCTGCTCGGCTATCTCAGGCCCGACGGCAAGTCACAGGTGACGATCGAATATAAGGACGGCAAACCGTTCCGTATTGATACAGTCGTGGTCTCATCGCAGCACAGTCCTGATGTGCATATGAAGGATATGCGCGAAGATATTATAGAGAAGGTAATCAAGCCTGTTGTGCCTGCCGAACTGCTTGACGAAGAGACAGTTAAATACTACATAAACCCGACAGGCCGTTTTGTTGTGGGAGGTCCGATGGGCGATACCGGCCTGACCGGAAGGAAGATCATTGTGGACAGCTATGGCGGAGTGGGCAGTCACGGCGGAGGCGCATTTTCGGGCAAGGACCCTACAAAGGTTGACCGTTCAGGCGCATATATCTCGCGCTATATCGCAAAGAATATTGTTGCTGCCGGCATTGCCGACCGGGTTGAGGTTCAGCTTGCCTATGCGATCGGCGTGCCTGAGCCGGTATCAATCCTTGTGGATACGCACGAGTCCGGCAGGATCGAGGAGTCAAGGATCGCAGATCTTATCAGGAACAACTTCAATCTTACTCCAAAGGGTATCATTGACCATCTTAAGCTTAGGAGGCCGATCTACAGAAAGACTGCAGCATACGGCCATTTCGGCAAGACTGATCCTGATTTCACCTGGGAGCTTACAGACAAGGCAGAAACATTAAAGAGGGAGGCAGGTCTGAAGTAAGGCTGAATGCGGATTTTGGTGTTTTTATAAAAACCGAAGTCCTGGCTGAATTATGAGTGAAGTGATAGGGCAGCCCTGGAGGTCTGCCCTCGATATTGTTTGACTCCGTCGAGGGGCGCTGCAGCAGTAACCGGAAGGTGCCTCTGTCAGGCTCGATGGGGTGTTACAACAAAACGGCGCCCATTCAAAAAAACCGAATGGGAGGAATACCATGACAAGGGCAATGGCAGCAGAAGACTACGTTATCGCAGATATCAAACTGGCTGATTGGGGCCGCAAGGAGATCAGGATCGCAGAGACCGAGATGCCAGGGCTTATGGCCATCCGTGAGGAATATGCCGGAAGCCGGCCTCTGACAGGCGCGCGCATAACCGGAAGCCTCCATATGACGATCCAGACGGCCGTGCTGATCGAGACGCTGATGGCGCTCGGCGCACAGGTGCGCTGGGCCTCATGCAACATTTTTTCTACACAGGACCACGCGGCTGCTGCCATAGCCAGAGACGGTGTAGCCGTATTTGCCGTCAAGGGCGAGTCGCTCAAGGATTACTGGGATTACACGCACCGCATTTTTGAATGGCCCGACGGCGGTTACTCCAACATGATCCTCGATGATGGCGGCGACGCTACGCTGCTTCTGCACCTGGGAGCCAGGGCCGAGAAGGATATCAAAATACTCGACAGACCTGACTGCGAAGAAGCCACAGTGCTTTTTGCCGGTATCAGGGAGAAACTCAGGCAGGATCCGAAGTGGTATTCAACACGTCTGGCCCAGATCAGAGGTGTTACAGAAGAGACCACCACGGGCGTGCATCGCCTGTACCAGATGCACGAGAAGGGGGAACTCAAGATCCCGGCGATCAACGTCAATGACTCGGTCACCAAATCCAAATTCGACAACCTCTACGGCTGCCGCGAATCGCTGGTAGACGGCATCAAGCGTGCCACCGATGTGATGGTGGCCGGCAAGATTGCTGTGGTCTGCGGCTACGGCGACGTGGGCAAGGGTTCGGCCCAGGCCCTGCGGGCGCTGTCGGCCCAGGTATGGGTAACCGAGATAGACCCAATCTGCGCGCTGCAGGCCGCGATGGAAGGCTATCGCGTAGTGACCATGGACTACGCATGCGACAAGGCAGATATTTTCGTCACCGCAACCGGGAACTTTCATGTCATAGACCACCAGCACCTGGTGAAGATGAAGGATCAGGCGATCGTCTGCAATATCGGCCACTTCGACTCCGAGATCAACGTAGCCTCCCTTGAGAAATACCCGTGGGAGGAGATCAAGCCGCAGGTTGATCACATAATTCTGCCGGGCGGCAACCGCATCATACTGCTGGCCAAAGGCCGCCTGGTGAACCTCGGCTGCGCCACAGGTCATCCATCCTACGTAATGTCTTCGTCCTTTGCCAACCAGACCATCGCACAGATCGAGATGTGGACGGAAGCGCAGAAGGGCTCCAATAAGTATCCGATCGGCGTTCATACGCTGCCCAGGCACCTCGACGAAAAGGTTGCACGTCTGCAGTTGAAGAAGCTTAATGCCCAGCTTACGACTCTCACCGATGCACAGGCAGCCTATATCTGCGTGCCGGTGAATGGTCCTTACAAGACCGAGCACTACCGCTATTAGCCGTCAGTTAAAAGCATAACCTTTTTGCTGGATGCACATGCCCATCCGGACTCTCATTCGCTTCCCGGCAGAATGAAGAAAAGGCCGGAACCCCTCTTGTCAGGAGGATCCGGCCTTTATTGCTGCTATTCCTGAGATTCCTGGGCGGAATACCGCCTTGTTTTATCAGTCTATAAAATCTGCGAAGATAATGGAAAAATCTGTCGAAAAACTACCCGTTCTTCCCGACTCTATCTCTTGACCAGCAAATCTGACTGTAACCCTGTAGCTATAAGAGTCGCCTGTGCATACCAGGGCAGACAGCGGCGCAACAGATTTCATGAAGACCTGACTTGCAATCGTAACGGGAATGGATGCTGTAGTGCCGGGGGCAATAACAACGCCGAGCGCATAAACCTGTGCAGGTATAGGAGGGCTTTGCTGTGTGGTGGGCGTATATGATATCGTTACGGTGTCTATCCTGACACTCGAAATAGTCGTGCCGGCCGGAATCCCCATTCTTGCGGTTGATCTAATCGTGAAATTGGCAATATCAGGAAGGAAAGTAACATTATCCTCAGGGCCACCGCAAATGCCGGGAGAAGCATCCTCGTGCTTTGCAACGTCAGAGTCAAATGGGCTGGCCCCTGTGTATGACGGCACCAGGTCAACAGTATCAAATACCGTAGCCCCGCCGCCGGTGCCTCCTCCGCCGCAGCTCAAAAGCGGCAGCATGACCAACAAAACCAGCAATCCTGATAACTTTTTACCTTTCATATTTTCTCCTGTCATATGCAATTGTAGTTGAGTCTGCCCTATTTATCTCAATCTGTTGAAATCAATAATCCTCGGCGTAACAAAGATCAATATCTCCGTATCATCATTGACTGTCTTTTCCCTGTTAAAAAGCAGCCTGCCGATGAGCGGCAGCTTGCTCAGCCCTGGGACGTCCTCATCAGTCGTGTTTTCTGACTTTTTGAATATGCCGCCGATGACGATCGTATCTTCGTTATTTACCAGTACCGATGTCTTTGCCGTATTTTTCAGTATCGAAACATTGTTGCCAACGAGCGGCCCGGGCTGATCCTTTGAAATGTCAAGGTCCATGAATATGGTGCCGCCCGGCGCTATCCTCGGCTTTACTTTCAAAGCTAATTTTGCATCAATAGGCTTAACATCTGTCTGATCAGATGTAGCAACGGGTATTAAGATAGTACTCCCCTGAGTTATCTCGGCTTCCTGATTGTTCATTGTGACGATCTTCGGATTTGATACTACCTTGCCTTTAAGCAACTGCTCCATTGCCGATAATTTAAGGTCAAGTGCAAACGTTCCTGCCCTGTTGATAAAACCGAAGCCGATGCCCGAGGTGGCGGCTGCAGGCAGATTCACCAGATTTGCAATGGGCCTCGCTGAAGTTGAAGCGCCGGCTGCGCTGCCGATGGTCGTTGTGCCGTGACCTGAGGAGTTTGTATAGAAGGCGCCCCATTGAATGCCCAGATCCTTGGTGTATGTGGATGTAACTTCCACGATCTTGGCCTCGATCATTACCTGGCGGGCCTGCATATGCTCCTGGTCTATCTCCTTGATAAGCGCATCTATCTTTGCGATATTTGCCTCAAGATCGTTTACAATGATGCTGCTGCCCCGTTCATCAAGCGAAAGGCTGCCCCTTGAGCTCATCAATTTTGCCTTGTCTATGGCATCCTTGAGCTTTGACAGCTCTGCATAGTTAACAGGAAAGATCTTTGTGATCAGATCGCCGGCTTCATCCTGCGCCTTTTTGGTATTCTTAAGGTCCTCAAGCTCTTTTGCAACGGCTGAGGTGGGCAGAATCCTTATGATATTGCCCTCAACAACCTTCGAAAGACTAAAGGTTCTCATTATGATGTCAAGGGCCTGATCCCAGGGCACATTGATCAGCTTCAGCGTAATCTTTCCGCTGACCTGGGGATTGACAACAACATTGTATCCGCTTACATCACCAAGAAGCCTGAAAATCGGGACAATATCAGCATCCTGGAAATCAAGGGATATCTTCTTGCCTGTGAAAACTCCCTCTGTCAGGGGATCCAACACTGCCGGTTCTTTCGGAGCGGCAGCAGGTTCCATGGCAGCAGCCGGTGCGCCTGCTGCAGGCTCGGCAGTTGCCGTGGAAGCGGTACGCCTGGGCAGGTCTTCCTTGCTCATGAGAGAAATTTCGATGGCTTTTCCTATTGCAGATACATCAAAGTTTGTCTTTTCATTAAGGTCAAGCACAATACGCAGCTTGTCTTTATGCTTTCCTGCCCTTATGCCTTTGAGCGGTGAAACAGCCTGAGACGGTATTGCAGCGCTTAATACCACATCCGGAATATCCACGACAATGCGTTCATTAACGGGAAATACGTTCGGAAGCATTGAGCCGTTGCCGCTTATGACGACCTTCACCGTATCAGCCGTCTTGTTGACAGTTATACTGTTTATCTCCGAAGCCTTGGCCATAACAGCGGCCGAATCCTTCTGAACAGGCGCTTGCGCTGCAACAAGCCTCACCACAGGATTGGCAACAGGTTCAGGGTTCTTTGCCTCCGACATAATCACAGGTTCACTCTTCCGGACAGAAATTACAAGGCTGTTGTCCCTGTATTGGGGAATAAGGGACAAAGGACTCTGAAGCACAATCTCAAGCATTGTCTTACGGGTGGGTGAATCTATCTGCCGTGGATGGACTTCACTGAAAAAGCCGTTATCAGGAACTATTTTTTCAGTAAATGCCCCGGCATTCATGTCCGGAATTTCGACCGTTATTCTGTATGGATCTGCTGTCTTGTTCAGTGTATACGTAAACTGTTTATTGCTCTGGATAATAAGGCTGTTTTCATTGAACCTAACCGCTGTAAGGACAGGAAGTTCACTATCATGGGATGTCTGCTTTATTGTCTGCGAATCAGTACAGCCCAGCAGAGCTGCCAGGACAATAAAAATTATGAATGATTTCAGGGGGGTATATTCTTTCATTATTCCTCCTCCTTGCGGAGTTTCAATATAGTATCCTTGTTCCTGAGTTGACCTTTATAGTCTTTGATCTGCTCAGTAATAATTACCGAATCCGGGGTAATTTCACTGACTTTCCCGCCATATAGCCCCATGGTCATGCCCTTGCGAATGGTAAATGATTTCTTGTCAGGCAGGGTTATCAGGGCATAAGACTGCTGCCGATCCCAGACTATTGCGATAAGCCGTATCTCATCAACATCAAAGGACTCAATTGGAGAAGCCCCTTTTGCCGGCTTTTTTACAGCAGCCTTAACCTCGATCAAAGATGCAAATGGGTCCCGCCTGCCTTTTGGTTCGTAAGAGTATACTTCCTTTTCGACCTTTATCTCAGCCTGTGGGGCAACTGCCTGCGGTGCGCCTGCAACGGGCGCCGGCTTTACTGCCTCAGATTTTTTTTGATCTGCCGCCTTCTTGTCGCTGCATGCAGGCATGAAAAAGAAGGCCGCTGCTATCATACATGAAATTAGTATATATTCTGATCTCATCATTGCTTGCCTGCCTGGGCAGGGGCCATCTCAGCCTCGGGTATTGCGGAAAAGGTGGATGCCCTGAACGATACCTGAAGAATAGTATCGTTTTTCTCTTTCCTGGGGCTGCCCAGTTTCATATCATTGATGTTTACTATCCTGTTCAGCCTCGTAACGCTGCTAAGAAAATATCCGAGATTATGATATGTACCTGTAACATTCACAGATACAGGTATTTCATAGACAATGCCGCTTGGGTGAGTCACTTTGGGCGCCGGTTTCCACGATTTTATCTCAAGTCCTGCTGAAATGCCCATGTCAGAAACCTGCTTTAAGAGGTCTGATATCTCTTTCTCCTCAGGAAGCTGCTCCTTAAGTTCATTGACCCTGGCCAACAATCTGTCATTTTCCATTTTCAACTCATCCAGTTTGGCAGCCTTTACCTGCATGACGGCGATTTCATTATTCTGCTTGTCAATCTGTGCTTCCAGGGCTTTTATCTGCTTCAGCCTGGGGTTAATTACCAGAAACAGAACCAGTAAAGCAATAATGACCGACGGGAGCAGGGCAATGATTATCTTGGCATAGAGGGGCAAGGTCTTCAGATCAAGTTTGATTGCCATATTATGCCTTCACCTTAAAGGTTAGTTTGAAAGAGTATACAGTATTTATGTCCACCTTTGACTGGACTGACTCCTGCAGGTAAACGTCAGTAAAGAACCTGCTGTTTTTCAGGGCATTGACAAAATTGACAACATCCGTATTTGTAAAGGCTATGCACGAAAGCGATACATCTGTCCCCTTAAAGTCTGCGCTGAGCAGCCAGACGCCCTGGGGCAGTACTGAACTGAGTTCGTCCAGTATCTTGACCGGACGGGACTTGTTTCTGCCGAGTTCTTCGATTATATCCTTGCGCTGCTGAAATGTTTTATTCAGTTTTTCGAAATCCTCAACTGATTTTATCTTTTCTTTTAAGGCCGCTATGGTTTGTTCATTGTCCCTGACCCTTGCCTCCCTTGCAGAAACCACAGAACTGAAGTGGTACACAACATAGAGCGATATGGCTCCGATGGCCAGGGCAAGAAATACCGTGTAAATCAGAAAAAGGGGCAGAGGCTTCTTCTTCTTTTTCTTCTTCGTCGTCGGCAATAAATTTACTTTTATCATCTGTCGCCCTGATTCCTTAGAGCAAGTCCTACGGCTACAGCCATCATCGGAGATATCTCCTCGATATACGCAGCATCAAACTTCCTTGGGATCCTGATATTTCTGAACGGTTCAGCAATCTTTGTCTCTATGCCGGAGCGTTCTGCAATCATGGAGCCAAAATTTCTGATAAGGCCGCAGCCTCCGCTTAGAATGACTTCTGCTATATCCTCGTGCATTGTAGTGCTGCGATAATAATCAAACGAGCGTATGATTTCGCTCAGGATCTCCTCAGACGCAGATTCAATGACTGCATTTGCCTCTTCAGGCGATACGCCTTCGACCGCCTCTCCGCGTTTCACCTTTTCTGCAATGTCGTAGGTAATATTGAATTCCCTCTGCAGGGCCTCTGTATGCAGATTGCTGCCAAGGGAACTGTCTCTTGTAAATACCGATATGCCGCCCTTCAGAATACTCATATTGATGGTGCTTGCTCCGATATTCAGCAGCGCCACGTTCTTGCCCGGCTCAATCTCGTAATTGATCCCATACATATTCTCAAGAGCGAACGAATCTATGTCAACGACTACCGGAGTCAGTCCGGCCTCTTTTACAACCTGTATATATTCATTGATAATATCTTTTTTTACGGCAACCAGGATGACATCCATCTGACCCGGCTCATCCTTGGGGCCGATGATCTGGAAATCCAGATTCACATCCTCTATGTCAAAAGGCACATACTGCTCTGCTTCAAACTTTATGGATTCCGACAGTTCTTCTTCCGACATCTCAGGCAGGGATATTCTCTTGATTATGACCGAAGAATGGCCGGAAATGGAGATCGCAGCGTTCTGTGATTTGATTCCTGCCTTCTTGAGCATCTCCCTCAGAGATTCTGCAAGGCGCAGAGAGTCTATAATAGAGCCGTCAACTATCAGTTCAGGCGGCAATGAATGCAGATGGCAGAGATTAAGTTCGTATCCACCTTTGGACTCTGCGAGCTTTACCGCTTTGATATAACTCGAGCCTATGTCTAACCCAACTGTTCCTTTACCGCGAAAAAACATAGCTTATGAATACCAGAAAAAAAAACTCTTGTCAAGTGTTTATTTGTTTTTATTTCAGAGAGTTCAAACTAAACCCTGAGAAAATGGTTTAAGAAATGCCCCTGAAATTAGATGTTGAGGTTTCTTTCGATCGCAATTTTATCATATTTTGTGAGCCCTATCCCGAACAAAAAACCGGTATGGTCCTTTAGTCTGAGATGTATATCGTCGGGGATTCCGGTGGCAAGCTCCCTGTCCAGGGGCATCCCATTTCTGGCCCTGATAAAATTGTCTTCTTCAAGCAGAACCTCCGGCATATCAAAAAGCGCATGGTCAATGGAAGACACGCCGGGCGAGCGGTCAGAGATTCCCTGCGCAAGGTTCTCCAAGGACACTGATGAGCCAAGCGTAAATTCTCCTATTGCTGTTCTTTCGAGCTCACAAAGATGCGCCCCTGTGCCAAGCATAAGGCCTATATCATCGCAGAGCGTTCGTATATACGTCCCTTTCGAACAGGATACCGCCATCTCAATATAAGGAATGTCTACCTGCAGGATTTCGATATTCCGGATATCAACAGGCCTCTCCTGCCTCTGAAGTTCTATGCCCTTTCTGGCAAACTTGTATAGCGGCTGACCGTTGCGTTTAAGCGCAGAATACATCGGAGGCTTCTGCATTATCCTGCCGATAAATTTTTCTGCCACACCGGCAATCTGTCTTACAGTCAAAGGCAGCAGTTGCCTCGTCTCGACAATCCTGCCCTCAGCATCAAGCGTGTCGGTTCTTTCGCCCAATTTCAGCCTTGCCCTATAGGTCTTGTCTTTATCAAGAAGAAAACGGCTTATCTTGGTGGCCTCGTTCAGACAGACCAGCAGAACCCCTGTTGCCATGGGATCAAGGGTGCCGGTGTGGCCTGCCTTCCTGACCCCCAGCAGCCTCTTCACCTTCGTGACTGCCTGCTGGGATGTTATTCCTTTGGGTTTATTAAGATTGATGATAATATTCACGGATACAAAGAAAGTGCCGACAGTTCAGAAAGATGTATAGAGCAAAATCCTCTTTTGCTTCATCTCTTTTGCAGAATTTTTTTGCCTGCGGCAAACAGCTTCTTTTTCAGCGGACTGAGGTCTGCCCTGATCCTGAATCCGGCGGCATTTCTGTGGCCTCCGCCGCCATACATAGCGGCAATTTCAGCAACATTCGCCTGTCCCTTTGATCTCATGCTTACTTTCCAACGGCCATTATCAGTCTCCCTGATCAGCGCAGATATTGCGACAGATTCGATCATGCGGGGGAAATTGGCAAAATTCTCTGTGTCGGCTTCACCAGTGCCGGTGTCCCGGAACATATCCCTGCTGACATGCATCATGGCTATATTGTCCCTGATTTCAAGCGTATCAAGACATTGCCTCAGCAGGTCAAACCGGTTCTTTTTCCACCTCTCGTGCAGGTGCTCCGCTATTACTGACGGCTGGGCGCCGGCCTCCACAAGCTGAGCGCCCACCCTCAATACCTCAGCCCCTGTATTGCTGTGCCTGAAGATGCCTGTGTCAACAGCTATTGCAGTGTACAGATTCATTGCCATAGATGTCGTAATGCTCAGCTTCATAGCTTTTATCAGATAAAATACCATGAGGCCGGCTGCAGCGGCCTGACGTTCTATCCATCGGACATCACCAAAGGATGCTTCTGTCTCATGGTGGTCAATAATCGCAGATCTTCTGAACGTATGGCCTTCAAGGCCTGCCCGGTCCGGGCTGTTACAGTCCAGGAGCATCAGCAAGGGATCTTTTTTCAGAAAATTCCCGAGAGTTGATCTGCATTTCCTGTGGCCGGGCATAAACCGGTATATCTCGGGAACAGGATCTCTGTCAAAGACAAGGACTTTCTTGCCGAGCGATTCAAGCGCCTCTGCAAGGGCAAGGCAGGACCCCAGGGCATCGCCGTCAGGGCTGATATGCGTTGCCAGAAGAAAGATATCTTCTTTTCTGACGGCAGATATGAGGTCTTTAGGAACTTTCATCTTCTGACCTGATCTTCTTCAGCAGGCTGTCTATCCTGGAGCCGTATTCAATAGATGTGTCGAGCCTGAATTCCACATTTGGAATGAATTTCATCTTCAGTCGTTTGCCCAATGCTGCGCGTATAAAAGGCCTGGCATCGTTCAGGATTTCCATGGTCTGTTCACGGTCCTCAGGTTTGAGGATGCTGACAAAGACTCGTGCATTTTTCAGATCATCCGACATGTCTGCCCCGGTCACGGTCACAAATCCTATTCTCGGATCCTTGAGCCGGTACATGATAATGTCAGCGACCTCCTCACGGACAAGGTCGCTTACCCTCTGTGAACGTTTATAGGGAAGCATGGTGCCCTTTCACAAAGCCTGACGGAAACGCTTCGCGGTTTACAGCTTCGTTGCGATCTTCTCTATGATATAGTTTTCAATGATATCGCCAAGTTTCAGATCATTGAAATTCTCTATCAGGATGCCGCATTCGTAGCCTGTCTGAACTTCCTTCACATCATCCTTCTGCCTCTTGAGGCTTGCAAGCCTGCCCTCATAGGCAACAACATTGTCCCTGATTACACGGATGCCGTCGTTTGCCCTTGTCATGTAACCTTCGATTACAGAGCAGCCTGCTATTGTGCCGAGCCTCGATACAGGGAAAAGCTGCCTCACCTCTGCCCTGCCGAGGATCTTTTCCTTCAGCGTCGGCTCAAGCATGCCCTCAAGGGCCTTCTTGACGTCATCAATAGCCTCATAGATGATATTGTACAGCCGGATGTCTACACCCTCTTTTTCTGCCGTCTGTGCCGCCTTGGTCTCGGGTCTCACATTGAAGCCTATAATGATTGCATTCGACGCTGAGGCGAGCATAACATCCGACTCATTGATCCCGCCCACAGAGAAATGGATCACTTTTACCTTGACCTCAGGATGGGTGATATTTTCAAAAGCAGCCTTGATCGCTTCTACAGAACCCTGGACGTCGCCCTTGATGATGATGTTCAGCTCTTTGATCTGACCGTCCTTGATCTGGGTGTAAAGCTCATCAAGGGTAAGTTTCTTTGCCTTCGCTATTTCGAGGGACCGCTGCTTCTGGAGCCTTGTCATTGCGATCTGGCGGGCCCGTTTTTCGTCTTCGACTACAGCAAAGACATCGCCTGCTGCCGGCACCTCAGAAAACCCTATCACCTCAACCGGTGTTGAAGGGCCGGCCTCCTGGATCCTTTTCCCTGTATCATCTACCAATGCCCTGACCTTCCCGACATGCGAGCCTGACAGGAGCGCATCGCCGATTCTGAGGGTGCCTGCCTGAACAAGGAGTGTTGCCACAGGCCCTCTGCCCTTATCAAGCTTTGCCTCTATTATAGTGCCTTTTGCCTTCCTCTCGTGGTTTGCCTTAAGCTCGAGGACTTCGGCCTGAAGAAGGATCATTTCAAGCAGATGCTCTATGCCGATGCGCTGTTTTGCCGAGACTTCGACAAAGATATTATGGCCGCCCCAGTCCTCTGATATAATTCCCTGCTCAGACAGTTCATTCTTTACGCGGGTTATGTTGGCGTCCGGCTTGTCTATCTTGTTGACCGCAACCACAATAGGGACATTTGCAGCCTTGGCGTGATTAATAGCCTCTTTGGTCTGGGGCATAACACCGTCATCAGCAGCAACGACAAGCACGACAATATCCGTAACCTTGGCGCCTCTCGCCCTGAGCGCGGTAAAGGCCTCGTGGCCCGGTGTATCCAGGAATACGATATCTTTTCCCTTAAGTACGATCTTATAGGCGCCAATATGCTGGGTTATTCCGCCTGCCTCGGTCTCTGTCACCCTGGTCTCCCTTATTGCGTCCAGAAGAGAGGTCTTGCCGTGGTCAACATGCCCCATTATGGTGATAACAGGGGCGCGGTGACTGAGATCGGCTGCGTTTTCCTGAATATCCTCATCAACCTGATAATCATCCTCTGCCGAGGCGATTTCGAGCTTTATGCCGAAGCTGTCAGCAATCAGCAGGGCAGCGTCGGTGTCAACAGGCTGGTTGATGGTGGTCGTCATATCTCCAAGGGCCATGAACTTCTTGATGACGTCGCCGCTCTTGATGCCGATGAGCTCGGCAAATTCCTTGACAGACATGCCCTCGCGGAGCTTGAGGTTCTTTCTCCTCGGAGCAGTCGAGAGAGCAGGCTGTTTTTCATCCTTATGGGAAGCCTTGCCGCCGCTGAATCCCCTTTTTTGTGTGCGCGGATCCCATTTCCTCGGCTCAACCTTTCTGATGCTCGTAAATGCCTTCTGAAGTCCGGGTTTGGCCTTGAACTTCTCTATCTTCTCAGCTTCGCTCTCTTTCTTGAACTTGTCAGGGACTGCAGTCTCCTCATCCTTCTCAGGCACCTGAGGAACCGCTGCAGGCTCGGCTTCCAATTCGTCAACTATGACAGGAGGCGGTTCGCTCGGCAGTGTCGGCTCAAGCTTTATGGTCTTGTCCATCCTGTCTTTATGCGGCTTGGCAAGTTTTTGGGCTTTTCTTGACTCCTCTTTTTTTGTGATCGTTTTTGTGACGCTCTTCGCTTCAGGTTCAGACTCTGCAGGCGTTTCTGCCTTCATCTCATCTGTTTTCTGCTCTTCCTCTTCAGCAGGCTCCCCTGCAGGCTCAGGCTGCGGTATTGGCTCTTCCGAGGGAGGCGGGGGAGGAGGCTCTACAGGCTCCAGCGCTGCAAGGGTTCTGGCTATTTTGTCTGCTATGGATGAGTCTATGCTCGAAGAATGAGACTTTCCTTCAAAGCCCATATCGGCAAGTTCGTCAAGGATGTCCTTGCTGTTTCTGTTCAACTTTTTTGCTAATTCGTATATCCTGACTTTTGCCATTTATTTCGTCCTTAGCTATGCAATGTGATGCAGATAGATTACTGTGCCGGGTGATTTTCTTGTAACAAGAATTTTAAAATGTTATCATAACCAACTATGATTATGCAATTAGAAAGGGGGAATGAACGTGGCGAGCTGTTATGCATGCGGCAAGAAAAAAACGGTTGGCAATAATGTCAGCCATGCAAACAATAAGACGAAACGGCAGATTCTGCCGAATCTCCAGAAAAAGCGGCTACAGACGGATGCCGGGGTCAGGCGTGAGTATGTCTGCACGCGCTGTCTGAGAACAGGCACTGCAATAAAGGCTGTCTGATGAAAAGGGCTGAAACCGTTCTCGGCCCGATGCTGAAGCAGCTTGGGCTCGAGAGCGGCGTGAGGCTTGAGAAAATCAGAAACGACTGGCCTGATATCTTCGAAAAAACGATCTCTCCACATATGTTCCCGGCAGCCCTGAACGAAGGTGCATTGCTCCTGCACGTTGAGTCGCCTGCATGGATGCAGCAGCTCACTTATTACAAGAAGGAGATCATCCGGAAACTCTCTGCATACGGCATAACTGATGTCAGGTTCAGGCTTGGGAGAATTACGAATAAGAGACAGATCCGGACAGAACAGAAGCCGAAGAGAGAGCTCTCATCCGAGGAGCTTTCATATGCAGCCTCTGCAGTTTCAGGCATCAGAAACGAGGCTCTCAGGGATTCCATCAGAAAGGCCATAGAAAAATCCCTTATTGCGGAGAGAAAAACCCGTCGTGAGAGTTAATACTCCAGTTTTATACGGAGATGCATTCAAGATGATAACAAGGCGGCAAGGAGGAAGCGACGCAGGCATACTGTTGAGTATGTTGAGGAGCCGACAACGCAGCCAACGCAGTTAGCGTTTGAATGCGACTCCGTATCAGGCTGATTCCGCCTTTTTTTCATAGACCAGAAGCGGCTTCTCGTTTTTCAGTACCGTATCTTCAGTGATGAGACATTCCTTGACGCCTTTCTGCGAAGGTATTTCATACATGACATCAAGCATGAGATCCTCAAGAATCGCCCTCAGGCCGCGTGCCCCGGTCTTTCGCTTTATTGCCTTCCTCGCTATTGCCGAAAGTGCGGTATCAGTGAACTTCAGCCTTACATTGTCAAAAGAGAGCAGCTTCTGATACTGCTTGGTGAGTGCGTTTTTCGGCTCCATGAGAATCTTTACAAGAGATGCCTCATCCAGTTCCCCAAGCATGGTCACAACCGGAAGCCTTCCGACAAATTCAGGGATAAGCCCGTATCTGATCATATCCCCCGGTTCTGCGAGTGAGAGAAGGTCTCCGGTCTTTCTCTCGCTCCCCGGCAAAAGAGTCGATCCAAAGCCGACCGTCTTCTTGCCGACACGCTGCTCAACAATCCCTTCAAGGCCGATGAAGGCGCCGCCGCAGATAAAGAGTATGTTTGTTGTGTCCACCTGTATAAAATCCTGCTGTGGATGCTTCCTGCCCCCCTGGGGCGGAATGCTTGCAGTTGTGCCTTCAATAATTTTAAGCAGCGCCTGCTGGACTCCTTCGCCTGAAACATCCCTTGTGATGGAAGGGTTGTCCGATTTCTTGCTTATCTTGTCTATTTCGTCTATGTATACAATGCCCCGCTGCGCCTTTTCCACATCATAATCAGACGCCTGGAGCAGCTTGAGAATGATATTTTCAACATCTTCTCCAACGTAGCCTGCCTCAGTCAGGGTGGTTGCATCAGCAATGGTAAAGGGCACATCAAGGAGTTTTGCAAGGGTCTGGGCCAGCAGGGTCTTTCCTGTGCCTGTCGGTCCGATCAGCAGAATATTGCTCTTCTGGAGTTCCACATCCGAGGCCCCTGGATTGTATATTCTTTTGTAATGATTATGCACTGCAACCGAGAGTATCCTTTTTGCCTTTTCCTGGCCGATCACATAATCATTCAGAAACGCATGTATCTCCCTGGGCTTGGGGAGTCTTGGCAGGGCTGTTGTCGTGGCTTCAACTGCAAGCTCATCCTCAATGATCTCGTTGCAGAGTTCTATACACTCATTGCAGATATAGACTGTAGGGCCTGCAATCAGTTTCTTCACTTCTTCCTGCCCCTTTCCGCAGAAAGAGCACTTCAGGGACTCGTCTTCTTTTCTCGCCATTACTTCTGACTCTCCTGTTTTTTCTTGTTTGTGGTATCAATCACCTCATCTACGAGACCGTAGTCCTTTGCCTCCCACCCTGACATGAAAAAGTCACGGTCTGTATCAGTCCGCATCTTCTCGATAGGCTGACCTGTATGGGACGCCAATATTTTATTAAGGGTATCCTTGACCTTCAGTATCTCCCTTGCATGAATCTCTATGTCTGTGGCCTGGCCCTGAAACCCTCCCAGCGGCTGATGGAGCATGATGCGCGCATGGGGCAGGGAAAACCGCTTGCCCTTTGTGCCTGCAGTCAGCAAAAGCGCTCCCATGCTTGCTGCCTGGCCAATGCAGTACGTGCAGATGTCGGGCTTTACATACTGCATGGTGTCATAAATGGCAAGACCGGATGTTACTATGCCGCCCGGCGAATTCACATAAAGATGGATATCCTTTTCCGGATCCTCAGTCTGCAGGAACAGGAGCTGTGCAATGACTGTGTTGGCAACATGATCATCTATTGCGGTGCCCAGAAATATGATTCTGTCTTTTAAAAGACGTGAATAGATATCATAGGCGCGCTCGGATCTTCCGGTCTGCTCTATAACTATAGGTATCAAGCTCATATTACGCTCCTTTGGTGATCTCGGCATTGGCCAGCAGAAAATCGAGCGCCTTCTCTTCCCTGATATTATGCCTGAGATTTTCAAGGGATCCATCCCTTGTCATGAAGAGGTTGACAATCGCATCAGGTGTTGACTGAAACTGCCTGGCTATGAGCGTGATCTTGTCCCTGATCTCTGCCTCAGAGACCACAATCTTTTCCTTCTCTGCTATCTCATCAAGGATGATCGTGGCCTTCACATTCCTGACTGCCTTTGGCCTGAGTCTTTCAGCAAGCACTGCGTCAGCTTTTTCTGCGTCCGCCTCTGCCTGCGGCGCTGCGCTATCGCCGTGCCGCTCGTTGTTCATAAGGTGCTGCAGTTCTCCGTCAGCAAGGGCATCCGGGACATCAAAGATATGAGACTCTATCAGCGTATCAACGATCATGGCCTTCTGCTGTTTTTTTGCATTCTCCTGCTTCGCAGCCAGGATCCCTTCCCTTATCTTCTCTTTCAGTGCATCAAGGGAGTCATTGCCAAAGTCCTTTGCAAACTCATCGTCAAGCTCAGGGAGTTTCTTTTCCTTGACCTCATTGATTGTTATGCGCAGCCTGTCTCCGTTTTCAGAGCCTTCTTTCAGCTCTTTCCCCGAAATTTCAGGGAGGTTGACCTCAACCATGTCGCCTTTCTGTCTTCCGATCAGGCTGTCAAGAATACCCCGCGGCGTAAGCCTGTTGCCCAAGTTCATGATCTTGTCCTTTTCTGAGGCAAGCTCTTTTTCACCTGAAGGATCAAGTTTTACATAGTCAATGATGAGCAGGTCATCTTCCCTGATCTCACGGTCAACTGCATCGAACATGGCCCTGTCGTTCTGCAGCCCCTTAAGGGTATCATCCACCTCTTTATCATCAACAGAGGCTGTTATGTCGTTAACCTTCAGGCCGCTGTAGTTCAAATCCGCGATCTTTGGCCTGACTTCAACGACAAGAGAAAATATCAATGGTTCATTTCTCTTGAGCTCAATGTTCGTCTCTATCTTGGGCATGGCAACCGGCGAAAGGGCAGCCTCCTTCACCGCCTCTGCAAAGTAAGTCGGGACAAGTTTTTCGATAAGTTCGCCTTTTATCTCATCGCCGAATCGCTTTTCTATCATGCTCATGGGCGCCTTGCCCGGCCTGAATCCCGGAATCCGGGCCCGCTGCCTTACATTATGCAAAGACCCGCTGTATTCCTTCTCTATGATGTCTGCAGAAATCTCTATTTTAAGACGTTTTTTTGTACTGCTGATATCTTCAATGATTGTTGCCAATGTTACCTCCAGAACGTGTTTATTGGTATATCAATCTATAATCAACGCTCCTCTTGTCCTCTTTATTGCCGAAAGAGGTTTTTTCTCCCCTGCTGAGGCGCCTGCCTTTGGTCGGCAGAGGGAGGTGAGGAGGGGTTTGTTGACAGTATTTCTATCATAAAACTGTTGATATCTACTCTAAAATAACAACGTATCTTTAGTCAATTTAGGTATAATCTGATCTATGGATCTCTATATTATTGACGGAAACTCCTATGTGTACCGCGCATACTACGCTATAAAGTCCCTTGCCAATTCAAAGGGATTTCCTACCAACGCGATCTTCGGGTTTACGAACATGCTCCTTAAGATCATCAGGGAGAAGAGGCCCGAAGGCCTTGTCGTCTCTTTTGACTCTCCTTCGATAACCGGACGGCATATGCTGTTCGATCAATATAAGGCAAACAGAAAAGAGACGCCTGCTGATCTTGTAGGGCAGCTGCCTCATATCAGGAGGGTGATAGCAGCCCTGAATATCAAGGTGTTCGAGCTTCCCGGCTATGAGGCTGACGATATTATCGGAACCATCGCAATAAGGGCCGCAGCAGAGGGTTCAGATGTGTATATCGTAACCGCAGACAAGGATATGCTGCAGCTTGTAGATGACAGGATCAGGGTCTATGATCCGATGAAGGACAGGACCCTGGACAGGGCATATGTGACAGAGAAGTTCGGCGTAGGGCCTGAGAGAATAACCGAATATATGGCGCTGACCGGAGATGCTTCAGACAACATTCCCGGCGTCAAGGGTATTGGAGAGAAGACCGCAAAGGAGCTGCTTGCCGCTTTTTCCAGCCTGACAGATCTGCTTGAACATTCCCAGCGTATTCCGCGCGAAAAACTGAGGGCCACCATCGCCCAAAGCCGGGATATAATGCTTATGAGCCAGAAGCTTGCAACTATTGATACTGCTGTGCCTATAGATTTTGATATCTCTGATTTTGCCCTCCGTGAGCCTGACTGGCTTTCCCTTCTCTCAATTTTCAGGGAGTTTGAATTAGCCAGCCTGATGAAACTCCTGCCTTCAGAGGCTGCTGCTCCGGCAGCATCAGGCAGGCAGTACGAAGCAGTGTTTTCTGCTGACAGACTCAGGCAGGCGGTTGAGTCAATAACCGGCGAGTTCGCCTTTGATACGGAAGCGACCGGAAAAAACCCGCTCATCGCAAGCCTTGTAGGACTGTCTTTCTGCAGGGAAAGAGAACAGGCATACTATCTGCCGATCGGCCACACCCAGCCTCTTATGCCTGGGCATGCACAGATAAACAGGCAATCAGCCCTGCAGATCCTCAAGCCGTATTTTGCGGATTCCGATATAAGCAAGATCGGCCATAACCTGAAATTCGATATGATGCTGCTTGCCAGGGAAGGGGTAACTGTTGATGGGCAGCTCCTTGACACCATGATCGCAGCGTACCTTCTGAACCCAAACAAATCAGGCCACAGCCTTGATGAAGTCTCCTTCGAATATCTCTCGAAGAGAAAGAAGTCTTTTATGGAAGTCCTTAAGAAGAGGCATAGCTTTGCCGATGTCCCGATTGATGAGGCAATGCCTTATGCTGCAGAAGATGCTGCCCTTGCCTTTGAACTGAAAAACCTGCTCTTTGAAAGATTGAAACAAAACGGACTTGATCAGGTATATTTCAGCATGGAAATGCCGCTTATCGGCGTGCTGGCCGAGATGGAGTCTGCCGGAATCAAGATACGGCAAGACCTCCTTGATGATATGTCAAAGGAGCTTGCTGCGGAAATAGCTGCAATAGAAAAGAGGGTCTATTTTCTTGCAGGCGAGCAGTTCAACATCAATTCGCCAAAACAGTTAAGCGCCGTCCTGTTTACCAGGCTCGGCCTGAGCCCGGGAAGAAAGACAAAGACCGGCTTTTCAACAGGCATGGATGTGCTGGAGGAACTTGCAGAGTCTCATGAACTCCCCAGAGAGGTGCTGCACTACCGAAGCCTCACAAAACTGAAGACCACATATGTAGATGTGCTGCCCGGGCTGGTGAACTCCCAAACGAAAAGACTGCATACATCCTTTAATCAGACAGTAACCGCAACAGGAAGGCTGAGCAGCAGCGACCCCAACCTCCAGAACATACCGGTAAAAGGCGACTGGGGAAAAAGAATCAGGGCGGCATTTGTTGCAGAACAGGGGAATCTGCTGCTCTCTGCCGACTATTCACAGGTTGAACTCAGGATCCTGGCCCACCTGAGCAAAGATGAGGGACTTATATCAGCCTTCAGGGATAATATGGATATCCATACAAGGACAGCGGCCGAGATCTTTGGGGTTTCACTCAAGTCAGTAACACCCGAAATGAGAAGGACTGCAAAGACGGTCAACTTCGGCGTTATCTACGGCATATCCTCGTTTGGCCTCTCAGAGACGCTCAATATCAGCAGGAAGGAGGCTGAGCAGTTCATTAAACAGTATTTTGACCGCCACCCCGGCGTAAAGCAGTATATTGATCGGGTGATAGCAGAGACAGAGGAGAAAGGTTTTGTCACAACGCTCTTCGGCAGAAGACGGCCTGTTTCTGATCTTAAGAACCCCAACAGGACGATCCGTCAGTCAGCAGAGAGACTTGCGGTTAACTCGCCGATTCAGGGCACTGCTGCAGATATAATCAAACTGGCCATGATCTCCATCCGGCAGAGGCTGAAAGCAGAGGGGCTGCAGGCGAGGATGATACTGCAGGTGCATGACGAACTCCTGTTTGAACTCCCTGAAGAGGAATTGCGGTCTCTGGAGCGTATTGTCGGGGAAGAAATGGAGGGCGTCATAGAGCTTTCTGTTCCGCTGAAAGTGGATATAGGTCATGGCCGCAACTGGGCAGAAGCTCATTAGATCTTTTTGTGCAATTGCCCCGTTTATTTGATAGAATAGCAATAACGGGGGTGCCCTCATGAAGACCAAAGAACCGAAAAAAAAATCCGCAAAGACTGCAAAGACAACGAAAAAGAGTTCTTCAATAAAAGTAGTTGAACCGGCTGCAGCCAAGACTCCAAAGTCAGCAGGTAAGCTGACCAAAGCTCTGCCAAAGACTGAAAAGAAGATCAGGACATCTGCGGCAAAAACAGCGATAACGGAAAAAACAGGCAGCGCCGGAAAACCAGGGAAGACCTCTGTCAAAAAAAAGGCTGTTAAGTCTCTGATAAAGCCCGCTGCCGTCAGGAAGCCAAAACCGCAAAAAGAGGCTGTCAAGGCCAAGCCAGTGACTAAGGTCGGCAAGGTCGCTGCCGCAAAACCCAAAACTGCCAAAAAGACTGGGCAAGAGACTTCCAAAAAAAAGGCCGTTGCAGTTAAGACAGAGGAGGCTGCCAGGCCAAAAACTGCGGTCAAGGCCAAGCCAGTGACTAAGGTCGGCAAGGTTGCTGCTGCAAAGCCCAAACAAGTAGAGCAGACAGAAATGGAAAAAACCCAGGCCCCGGCCAGGACAAAACATGCAAGAACCGTGATACAAAAAGCAAAAGCTGTTTCGCCGCAGCCAGAGCTGTCAGCGCGGGTAAAGCCATCATCAAAGTCAGTTACCCCTGCCGTGAAGTATGATACCAAGGAAGAGCCAAAGACCGGGGCAGGGCTCAAGATATTCCTCCCTGACCGGAATTTGACTGAAGAGGATGCAGAGGATATATTTTTTGGCATGCTTCCCGAAGAGTATGGGGAGAACTCTGTTATAGCTTTGGCAGTAAATCCAAATACTGTTTTTGTGGACTGGGAGGTCGTCCCGGGGGATATTTCCGATAAGGAGGGTGACCTGATCCTGAGGTTTTATGACGTTACAGGCATCGAATTCAATAATTCCGATGCAGTGACGTTCACTGATGTCCTGATCAACAAAAGGGTCGGGAGCGGTTTTTTCGAAATACGCATGCCAGGCCGTGATGTAGTTGTTGCCCTGGGCATTATCAGCGCAGCAGGAGGGTTCATCCCGATTGTAAGGTCTGAGATGATCTCCTTCCCTGAACTTCTGAAATTTGACGATCTCGGCATTATTCAGAAGCTCTTCGAATCAGATATCCGTTTGGGATATTGATCCGCCGGATTGCTTATTGACTTAAACCTGTCTGAGACTGCAGTCCTGACACGAATCAGCCTCAGCCTGCCCCCTGCATAGCCCGGATATGCCCTGATGACAGAGGGCAAAATCATATTTCAGGGGATCAACAGGGTCGAATCGCTTTAAGGATTCGGTTATCTCAACCGCTGTCTTCCAGTCTGCAGAATTCCTTTTGGTAAGGCCAAGACACCGGGAGATCTTCATGATATGCGTATCAAGCGGCATTATCAGCTTATGTTTTGGTATGTTTTTCCATATTCCGAAGTCTATGTCTTTATCCCGTATCATCCAGCGCAGAAACAGCGCTGATCTTTTGCAGGTGCTGCCCTTTGCAGGCGACGGAAAGAACTGCTTGAGGCCGGCGGGTTTTAAGTTTCTGCCGTAGACCTTTGTGGTATCCAGAGACAGAAACCTCCCGATCATTGCGTCAAGGCCATTGCCGATGCTGCTGTCGGCATCCCGGTAAGCTGTCATAAAGAGGTTTTCGAGTGATCCTTCCTTCCGCAGTATCGCCTGCAGCATGAAGAACAGGCAGATGATATCTTCGTTTCTGTTAAATCGGTAACTTATACCCTGAAATCTTTTTGCCTGTCTTGAGGCGCTGAAATGAAGCAGAAAATCATGCGGGCTTTCCCCCATGATCTTCAGGATCTTTTCGATGATTGGCTTGAAAAGTCCTATCCTGCCGTATGCAAAGCAGCAGGCAAGGAAGCCCGCAAGCTCTATATCAGCGCTGTTGTTATAGCGATGCGGAAATTCGATCGGATCATGCAGAAGCCTCTTCTGAAAGTCATATTCCCGGTAAAACCTGTTGAGTATGGCCCTTAGTTCAGACATGCAGAGGCTACATATTAACTTTTGTCAGGACGCCATGAAGCTTCTTCGACGGGAGCTTGTAGAAATTAATAAAGGGCGGGGTATTCCTCTTTATGAAATGGAAGACCTTCCATACCGGGTTGCTCGTGATGATATCTTCAAGGCCGTAAAATACCGACCGTTCTTCGATATCTGCCTCCCTCAGGATCTCTTCAACATCCACCATCTCCATATAGCCCATCTGCACCTCAAAGACCCTGAGGCCGTCAGAAAGATCGGGCTTGAAAAAACCTGTTACTCCAAACGGGTCATCACGCTTGATGATCGAGACGAAAATATTGTCTTCATACACTATGCCGTGATAAAACATGGTCTGGATGATATAGAAGGGGATCTCTTTTGCATCCTTGATAAGAAAGAGCGCTGTGCCGCTCAGCCTTGGAGATGAGTCATAGACCCTTCTGAATTTGTGCAGGAACTCCTCCAAAGGCATAAACTCCATCATCCTGTAAAGCCTCTGCTGCCCCCTTGTATACAGGACTATCATGGCAAGGGGGAATGAAGCCAGTACAAGGGACCAATATCCCCCATGCGGTATTTTATGGAAGTTTGAGACAAGGTATATTGCATCCACCAGGACAATCACAAATGCGATGGCGGACAGGATCGGCTTTTTCTTCAGAAAAAAGATCCATGTCATCATGATACTGGTAAGCATCATGGTTCCTGTAACTGCCAGCCCGTATGCAGAGGCGAGCCTGCTGGATTCCTGAAACTCAAACATGATAAAGAGCACGGCAACAAGCAGCGCCCAGTTAACCGATCCTATATAGATCTGGGATCTCCGCTCAACAGAGGTATAATCCACCTTGAACATCGGCATGATGCGGGTGGTGATGCCCTGATAGACGATCGAGAACATGCCGCTGATCATCGCCTGCGAGGCGATAACGGTAGCGGCTATGCTCAGCACAAGAAAGGGGACATAGAGGGTCTTTGCATAATGAAATACCATTTCGAAGAGTACATTTTTTGTCCCCGGGTGTGTCAGCAGAAATGCCCCCTGACCGAGATAATTGATGACAAGCGCTGCAAAGACGCCGACCCATGCCTTTCTGATCGGTTTTGCGCCGAGGTGGCCCATGTCTGCATAGAGCGCTTCACCGCCGGTAGCGCAGAGGATTATTTCGCCGAGGGCGATAAAGCCTGCAAAGCCATTGTTCATGAGAAAATGAATGGCCCATTACGGATTCAGAGCCCCAAGCACCTCAGGGGCCTCTGTAATTGCCGTGACGCCGACAAGCACCAGGGAGATAAACCATACGCCGGTTATCGGGCCGAAGGCGCCTGCGACCTTCTCTGTCCCCCTGCTCTGAACCGAAAAGAGCGCGATTGCGATCATCCCTGCAATAAGCAGGATCATATTGCGGGGCAGGTCTTCAAGGCCGGGGATCAGCACAGCCCCTTCCACCGCGCTCAGGATGCTGATGGCAGGCGTCAGGATGCTGTCGCCGATCAGAAGAGAGACGCCGACAAATGTTATTGCAGTGATCAGGGCAGTCGCTGTTTTGGTCGGCAGAAGGGAAACGAGGATCTCCTTAAGCACGATCTTTCCGCCTTCACCCCGCCTGCTGAGGCTCATGGCAAGCCAGTCGAACTGGACAAATACGAGCAGGATCAATGTCCAGACGACCAAAGACAGCACTCCCAGAATATTGTCATGGGTCGGACTCATGAACAAAAAGACAACAGTCAGCGTATAGATAGGGCTGGTGCCGATATCGCCGAATACAAGGCCGAGGGAATGGATTATGCCTTTTACAGGATTCTGTTTTTCCGACATGTCAGGGTTGGCTCAATAAACAATTCATTAAACAGCCTGAATGCAACTATGGTGCGTCCACCGGGGTGATCTCTCTGCCATAGACCTCTGCAAGTATCCTGTCGCCGCCTTTGGCAAGCAGCATCTCGCCGAGGCTTACGCCAAGCGACTCAGCATCCGCCATATCGCCTTCAATGTGCTCCCTGATGATCCTGTCCCCTGTCACGCTGCCGACCAGTCCGTCCATAATAAGCCTGTTGTCCTTAATGGTTGCATAGGCAGCAATAGGAACCTGACAGCCTCCCTGGAGCCTCTTGAGCAAGGCCCGTTCAGCCCTTACACATATAGAGGTCTCCTTATGGTTCAGCGGCGCAATAAGCTGATTCATGAACTCGTCATTGATCCTGCATTCTATGCCGACAGCGCCCTGGCCGATTGCCGGCAGGCTCAGCCCAGGCTCCATCACCCCGGTTATCCGCTGCTGCCAGCCGAGCCTCTTAACACCGGCGGTTGCAAGGATCATGGCGTCGAACTGTCCTTCATCGAGCTTTCTGAAACGTGTCTCAAGATTGCCCCTGAGCTGGGCAATCCTGAGGTCAGGCCTTCTGCTCAGGATCTGGCATGACCGCCTCAGGCTGCTTGTGCCTATGGTTGCACCCTGGGGGAGGTCATTATAACTCCTTGCGCCCTGCTCACTTGCCCGGGCAATAAACGCATCTCTTGGGTCCTCACGCTCGCAGATCACCGCAAGGTGGAGTCCTTCAGGAAACTCTGTCGGCACATCTTTCATGCTATGCACAGCAAGATCAGCCTCGCCCCGAAGCAGCGCCTCCTCGATCTCCTTCACAAAAAGACCCTTTCCGCCCACCTTCGCAAGCGGCACATCCAGGATCTTGTCTCCGGTCGTCTTGATCTTGTTCAGCGTTATCTCAAGGGCAGGATTTATGCGCTGAAGCTCGGCCTTTAC
>CAYUNK010000009.1:52404-60219 GCA_964446125.1 uncultured Nitrospiraceae bacterium
GCCTGCCAGAGAGCAAGCTTCGAACTGCGCGTGCCGATTACGATATTATTTTTTGTCATCATCTTCTCCGTCTAACCCGTATAGTTTTTTTATTACTGCTATCATAATGTCCTTGTCTTCAGTTTCGTCTTTCAGCGCAACTGTAGGGCCATGGATAAGCTTGTTCATGATCGCGCCCGAAAGCCCCTCTATTGCCCTTAGCTCTTTCTCTCCCATATCCGGAAAGCGGTTCATAAACCGTTCGAGCTCTTCCCTTCTTATCGCCTCGGCCTTCCGGCGAAGGGCAACGACTGCAGGGACGGAATCGAGTGTCGAGAGCCATTTCTTGAAGGTCTCTATCTCTTCGGCTACTATCTCCTCAGCCTTTTCCGCCTCTTTCTGGCGCTCCTGCCTGTTTGTGTCCACAACATCATTGAGGTCATCAACATTATAGAGGTACACATTGTCCATATCATTGATCGCTGGATCAATATTGCGCGGCACTGATATGTCAATAAGAAAGACCGGCTTCTGCTTCCTGAGCTTCATGGCCTTCTGCATATGCTCTTTCAGCAGCACATATGAAGGCGCCCCGGTTGAGCAGATCAGGATATCCGTATGGACAAGTCTGTCAGGGAATTCCTCGAACCTGATCGCCTTGCCGCTGAATTCCTGCGCAAGCTCGCAGCCACGCTCAAATGTCCGGTTGGCAACTGCGATCTCCTGAACACCATTGTTCATCATATGCTTTGCAGCCAATTCCGCCATCTCACCTGCGCCAAGAAGCATGAATGATTTGCCTGAAAGATCAGAAAATATCTTCTTTGCAAGCTCAACTGCGGCAAAGCTGATCGAAACAGCGCTTGAGGCTATCCTGGTCTCTGTCCTTACCCGTTTGGCAACGGAAATTGACTTCTTGAGCAGACGATTCAGAAGCGCTCCGGTCGCCCTCTTGTCAAGGGCAAAATCAAACGCATCTTTGAGCTGGCCAAGGATCTGGGGCTCACCCAGCACCATGGAGTCAAGGCTCGAAGCGACCCTGAAGATATGTTTCACTGCCATCATATCATCATGGAGATACAGGGCTGCATCCAGTGAATCCCGTCTCAGATCAAAAAACTGCACAAGAAAATCCTTCAGCAGGGAAAAGGCCTTCTCAAGATCAAAAACCGTCAGATATATCTCCACCCTGTTACAGGTCGAGAGTATGGCAGCCTCTTTTATGCCGGGGATCTCCTTTATGCGGAGAAGTCCCTCTTCAAGCCTGGGGCCGCTAAACGCCAGCTTTTCCCTCAGTTCTACCTCAGCTGTCTTGTGGTTCAGTCCGACAACAGCAATCTTCATCAAAACGTGTGGTATCCCTTAAGCAGCAGATTCACTCCAAAAAACGTAAAAAGAACAGCACAGAAGCCGACAATCGAAAGGAATGCAGCCTTCTTCCCCCGCCATCCGACGGTCAGTCTGACATGCAGGATAAGAGCATAGATAAACCAGACGATCAGGGACCAGACCTCCTTGGGGTCCCACCTCCAGAAACTGCCGATGGCTGATTCTGCCCAGGCAGCGCCGGTTATGATCGCCATAGTAAGAAACGGAAAGCCGATCGTAATCAGCCGGTAGTTCATCTCATCGAGGATCTGGAGGCTCGGCAGTCTCTTGAATAGCCCTCCAAGATGCTTTGATTTTACGTAATGCTCCTGCACCAGATACATGATGCCTACCCCAAAGGCTATGGCAAAGGCAGCATACCCGATAAAGGCAAACGCAGTATGAATGAACAGCCATGAACTCTGAAGGAGAGGACTCAGGTTCTCCACCTTTCTGGGGAGCATGGAAGAGGCAAGCATGACAACGAATACCACCGGCATGATAAACGATCCTAACAGTCCGATTCTGTACCGGTATTCAAGAAAAAAGAAGAGAAGCACAATACACCATGCAAAGAAAGATGAGGCCTCATGGAGGTTTGCCGTAGGCATATGTCCTGAAATATAATACCGGGCAAGGATATTGGCTGTATGCAGAACAAATCCGGCAACAACCAGGCCGAAGATTATGCGCGAAGTTGCCATGGTGCCCTTGAACAGTTCCAGCCCGCATACTATGGTCGCGGCAAAATAGCAGGTGAGCGCAAACTCAAAAAGAAGTATTTCCATCAAAAGCAGCCTAACTCACAGTTTTTTATCCTGATGCCAAGGTCATCTGCCGCGTCGCCAACTTCTTTGTACGTGATATTCAGGTCTTCTGCAATCTTTCTGGCAACAGAGCATGGAAGCTTCCCGTCAACTGCCTTTTCTGTCATCTTCTGTTTAAGAGCTTCGTTCATGTTTTAGCCTGCGCACAATCGTCAGCTTCATATACACCTCAAAGGAACGGCCATTTCTTCAGATTCTCTCTATCCTGCGCACTATGTGAGCCTCTTATCAAAGACAGTCTGGACTCAGCCTGCTGCAGTCTCTTCTTTACCTGCCTCTGCCTTATATCCGCACTCCTTGTTAAGGCAGATATTGGTCACATTGCCTGCCTTGTCCCATTTTTCAACGAGAAAGGCTGCGCCGCACCTGGGACATGCGGCTGCAATGGGCTTGTACCAGGAGACAAATTTACAGTCAGGGTAATTTCCGCATCCCCAGAACTTGCCTCTCTTTGATCTTCTCTCTACAATATCCCCATTGTCAAGCGGACATTTCATGCCGGTTGAGACCGGCTTGGTCGTCTTGCATTCAGGATAGCCTGAACATGCGATGAATTTGCCGAACCTGCCGCTCCGTATGATCATGGCAGAACCGCACTTCGGACATTTCTCGTCAGTTGTCTCGGGCTCGCCCGGCGACTGGCCTTCCCCTTCAAGCGGCCTGGTTGTCTTGCATTCAGGAAACCCGGTGCAGGCATAGAACCTTCCGTGCCGTCCCCATCGTATCACCATTGGTTTGCCGCAGTTTTCGCATACCTGCTCAGTGGCGATATCCTCAGGCTTGACCTTGCCTTTTACTGCAGCAGCCTCGCTCAATTTCTCATGAAAGGGCCAGTAAAAATCCTTCACTATCTTTGGCCATTTCTTTTTTCCATCAGCAATATGGTCGAGGTCCTCTTCCATATTGGCCGTAAAACTGATGTCCATCAATTCACTGAACCGGTCAACCAGAAAGTCGTTTACTACAGCGCCGAGTTCTGTGGGAGAGAACCTGCCCTCTGCCTTTTGTACATATTTCCTGTCCTGTATCGTCGAAAGAATTGCAGCATAGGTGCTCGGTCTGCCGATGCCTTTCTCCTCAAGCGCCTTGACTAATGACGCCTCAGTATACCGGGGCGGCGGCTGGGTAAAATGCTGTTTTGGCTGGAGTTCAAGCAGCGAAAGCGATTCACCCTCTTTGAGCTGAGGCAGGAGCGCTTCGCCTTCATCCATCAACTCATCCGTGCTTTCTGTGTACAGCGCCATAAACCCCTGGAACTTTACCACACTTCCCGATGCCCTGAGAACTGCCTCACCCCTGCAGGTGTCCGCGGAGCAGGAGATCTCAAAAGTGGTCTGTTCAAGCTCTGCAGGAGCCATCTGGCTTGCAATAAAGCGGTTCCATATCAGCTTGTAAAGTGCAAGCTGGTCTTTGCTCAGGTGCTTCTTTATTGTCTCAGGAGCATTGGTCAGATAGGTCGGACGAACCGCCTCATGAGCATCCTGGGCAGAGGCCTTGCTCTTGTAAAGCGGCGGCTTTTCAGGCAGAAAATCCCTGCCAAAGGCTGCTTCGATATATTCCCTTGCTGCCTGCTGGGCCTCAGGAGAGACCCTGAGGGAATCTGTCCTCATATAGGTAATGAGACCTACTTCCCCCTCGTCTCCGATTTCTATGCCCTCATATAGCTGCTGGGCAAGCATCATCGTCTTCTTTGCGGTGTAGCGCAGCTTCCGGGACGCCTCCTGCTGGAGCGTGCTTGTGATAAAAGGCGGGGCCGGGTTCCTCTTTCTCTTCTTCCTGTCGATCTTCGAAAGAATGAACCTGCTGGCCCTTATATCGCCTGCAGCAGCCTCTGCCTGCTCAGCATTTCTTATCTCGACCTTTTCGCCGCGATATTTTACGAGCTTTGACCAGAACGCCGGCTTGTTTGAGCCTTCGAACTCTGCATTGATGGACCAGTACTCTTCCTGCCTGAAGGCCTCTATCTCGCGCTCCCGGTCAACGATCAGCCTCACTGCAACAGACTGCACCCTGCCTGCGCTTAAGCCTCTGCGCACTTTTCTCCAAAGCAGAGGGCTAAGTTCATATCCAACGAGCCTGTCGAGGATCCTGCGGGCCTGCTGGGCGTCTACCTTCTGGATATTAATCTGCCCCGGATGCTTCATCGCCTCCTGCACCGCAGACCTGGTTATTTCATTGAAGGTTACGCGATAAACCTTTTTTGCCTTGGCCTTGATCTCCTCTGCTATATGCCATGCAATCGCCTCGCCCTCCCTGTCTGGGTCAGGGGCAAGAAACACGGTGTCAGCCTCTTTTGCGGCCTTCTTAAGATCCTTTATCACCTGTTCCTTGCCGGGGATTACGATATACTTGGGAGTAAAGCCATTGTCTATATCAATGCCCATCTCCCTGGCAGGCAGGTCCCTGACATGGCCGACTGAGGCCTTGACCGTATAATCCCTGCCGAGTATCTTACTGATCGTCCTTGCCTTGGCAGGCGATTCAACTATAACAAGCGATTTCATTAATTCCTCCAGAAACATCCATACATAAGGCTCAGCTCCAGAGGATCCTTCTTCCGTTTCCAAATATGAAAGAGAATATATCCTCTTTATCGTAAGAGCTGTCCCGTATTAGTATATAAACAAGAAGTGCCTTCAAAATGTCAAGCTCGACATCATCAACCTGATGCGCGGCTTCAAGCTCATCGAGCTCTTCCCATATCTCGGCAAGGTCCTCTTCCTCATACTCAACCGACTCAAGAAGCTTCTCGGAATCTATCTCAATATCATCCCGGTCCGTTGATATCCTGCGAAGGATACTCAGCAGCTTCTGTGTCAGAGTCTCTGTTTCATGCAAGATAGAACCTCTTTCCATCTGACTGTATTATAACCCCCTTTAACTCCAGGGAAAGGAGTATATCAAGAATCTTCTGAACTGGCAACCTGCTCTCCCTGGATATGACGTCTATATGCCGGGGTTCCCGGCTCAGGCAGCCGCAGAGACTCTTTTCCTCAACAGAGAGTTCTGCCTCCTGCCTCTTGTCTGCCTTGATGAATCCTCTCAGCATGGGAGCCAATTCTTCTATGATATCATCTGCAGACGCCACCATCCTTGCGCCCTGCCTGATCAGCCTGTTCGTGCCTGAAGAGGTGGCTGATGTAATATTGCCCGGCACTGCAAACACCTCCCTGTTCTGCTCAAGAGCTATGGCTGCGGTAATAAGAGATCCGCTGCCCTCTGCTGCCTCGATCACCAGCACGCCCATCGAAAGGCCGCTTATCAGCCTGTTTCTCCGGGGAAAATTCTCCCTGCTGGGCTCAGTGCCGAGCGGAAACTCGCTCATAACAGATCCCGATGCAGCTATCTTTTCGATAAGCCCTCTGTTTTCAGCAGGATAACATATATCAAGGCCGGAACCCAGGACGGCAATGGTCCTGCCGCCTGCTGACAGGGCGCTCCTGTGCGCATATGTGTCTATGCCGCGCGCTGCGCCGCTGATGACAGTCATCCCGGCAGAGGCCAATCCTCCGGCGATCTTCTGCGTTACTGCCGCTCCATACTGAGAATACTTCCTTGCGCCTACTACTGCAATGCCATACCTGTCCTCAGGCTGATGCGTTCCCTTTCTGTAGAGGACGAGCGGCCCGTCAGGGATCTCTCTGAGCGCAGCCGGATAGTCATGCGCTCCGTAGCAGACAGCAGCAAGCCCCTGTTTTTCGAGTCCTGCCACCTGTTTTTCGACCTCGTCCCATAGCGAAAAATTCCTGATATTCTCCGCCCTGGTCCTTGCCATGCCCTGAATTGAGAGCAGTTCATGCATATCCATCCTGAAGACATGCTCAGGGTCTCCTGCATGGGCTATCAGCTGCTTTGCAGTAACCGGCCCGATCCCGGGAACCAGGCTAAGGCCGATCCAGTATCTGAGGTCAGACACTACCTGCCTCTGAGTGACCTGTTCGCCTTCAGTCTTAATGCATTGAGCTTAATGAACCCCTCGGCATCCTTCTGGTTGTACACATCCTCTGCCTCAAAGGTGGCAAGCTTCATATTATATAGAGACTTCGGCGCCTTCCTGCCTGCTGTCATGCAGCTGCCCTTATAGAGCTTTATCCGCGCCGTGCCTGTCACAACCTTCTGCGCACTGTCTATTATGCCCTGAAGGGCCAGCCTCTCAGGCGCAAACCAGTACCCGTAGTACACCATCTCTGCATATCTGGGCATGAGCGAGTCGAGCAGATGGGTCACCTCGCGGTCCATGGTGATGGACTGCACAGCCCGTCGCGCCACATGCAGGATGGTTCCTCCCGGGGTCTCATACACACCGCGCGACTTGATGCCGACATAGCGGTTCTCAACCATATCCACCCTGCCTGCGCCATGCCTGCCGCCAAGCTCGTTCAGCTTTTCGAGCAGTTTTGCAGGCGAAAGTCTTTTGCCGTTGACGCTGACCGGGTCGCCCTGCTCAAACTCAATCTCAACATACTCCGGCTTATCCGGGGCCTCTTCTGCAGGCACTGCCAGTGTGTACATATCCCTGGTAGACTCAAGCCAGGGGTCTTCGAGTATTCCTCCTTCGTAGCTGATATGAAGGATATTCCTGTCTGTGCTGAAGGGCTTTGCCTTTGTGGCAGTAACCGGAATCTTATGCCTTGATGCATAGTCAATAAGGGATTCCCGCGAGTCAAAGTTCCAGTCCCTCCAGGGCGCAAGCACCTTGATCTCAGGCTTTAGCGCATAGTATGTCAGCTCGAACCGGATCTGATCATTTCCCTTGCCTGTTGCTCCATGGGCAACAGCATCTGCCTTCTCCTTTACCGCTATCTCTATCTGTTTCTTTGCAATAAGAGGCCGGGCAATAGAGGTGCCCAGCAGATAGAACCCCTCATAGACTGCATTGCCGCGGAGCATCGGAAAGATATAGTCTTTTACAAACTCCTCGCGCAGGTCCTCGACATAGACCTTTGATGCGCCGGTACGGAGAGCCTTCTGCCTTACGGTCTTCAGCTCTTCCTTCTGGCCGAGGTCTGCGCAGAAGGCGATCACCTCAGCATTGTACGTCTCTTTCAGCCATGCTATGGCAACCGAAGTGTCCAGGCCTCCGGAATATGCAAGCACGATCTTTCTTACCATGGTATGCCTCCGTGATATCAGGAAATTAAAGATTGTAATACTGCAGGGTCATGATAACCATATAAAAGAGGATTAAACATAGCATAAACGATTAAGATTTGCAAAATATGCCCTGCTAAGCGGGCTCAATTTGACAAGACAGGAAAAAATAAGGTAATTTATAAATCTGACGCGGGGTGGAGCAGCCTGGTAGCTCGTCGGGCTCATAACCCGAAGGTCAGTGGTTCAAATCCACTCCCCGCCACCAAACAAATCAGGGGTCTGTGAAAGCAGGCCCTTTTTATTGTTCATTTTATGGCATTCTACAGCCGGTTTCGGCAATATGGCGGGCGGCTGTTTGTCTTTGAGACTGGATTATTCTTGCTTTTATTCCAGGGTCAGCGCACGCCATGCATACGGTTATGTCCCTGAACCGACAGTACCGGTCATTACCGTCCAATCATAGTTGCGGACTGATCCGACAATATTCTCTGCGCCACGGTAAATTTGTTCTGGCATTTTCATATTGCCTGGCGAAGAGTATGAGAAG
>CAYUNK010000010.1:0-52368 GCA_964446125.1 uncultured Nitrospiraceae bacterium
ATGGCGAGTTTTCGTATTTCGATACGCCTTGGAAGCCTAAAAGCTGGGACTCCCGTTTCCGTTTTCTCTTTATTCGTCGAAGGGTCAAAAAGCAGTCCAAAGAACCCATCCAGCTTGACCTGTTCATTCCTCATGAATACGGCTACGATTTTAAGGTAATCGTTACGAATAAGCAGACGACCATGAAGAAGGTTATGTGTTTTCACAATGGCCGAGGTTCTCAGGAAAATACGTTCAGCGAATTGAAGTCCCAGTGTAATCTTGATTATGTAGCCGTAAGAAGGCTTCACGGCAATCACCTCTACATGATGTCCGCCGTTCTTGCTCATAACCTCTTTAGGGAACTTCATATGATGGTTCATGAAAAAAACAGGGGAACCACAGAGAAAAGGACTGCGCTTTGGGAGTTTACCGAAGCGAATACCCTCAGAAGAATGCTTTTGCAGCGGGCTGGGCGACTCACAAATCCCGCGGGCAAGCTCACGCTCACAATGAGCGGCAATCCGACAGTTAAAAAGGGTGTTTTGCATTATCTCAATCGGCTCAAACAAGCTGCATGACGATTTTTTTATGCAACATTAGGGTAAATACAGGATTCCTCTCAGGCATCGAATAATCTCCAGTTACTTGAGTATAATATCTGACACAAACATCTAGCGTTTTTCAGGAGGTTTTTCATGAATAAAACCATGCAGGGAAGGATAATGATAATAGGAGCCGGAGGCGTTGCGACTGTTGCCGCGCACAAATGCGCGCAGATTCCTGAGGTATTTAAGGAAATCATGGTTGCAAGCAGGACGCTTTCAAAATGCGAGGCGATCAGAACGGATATCAGGCAGAGATATAAAAGAGAGATACAGACTGGGCAGGTTGATGCAGATAACGTGCCTCAGATGGTCAGTCTTATACAGGAGTTTAAGCCGGATGTAGTGCTCAATCTCGCGCTTCCTTATCAGGATCTTCATATAATGGATGCCTGCCTTGAGACAGGTGTGCATTACATAGACACAGCCAATTATGAACCGCTTGATGTTGCCCATTTTGAATACAGCTGGCAGTGGGCCTATCAGGAGAAGTTCAGACAGCGCGGGATCATGGCAGTGCTCGGCTCCGGATTCGATCCTGGCGTCACAAATGTCTTTACTGCCTATGCCCAGAAGCATCTCTTTGACGAGATCCATTATCTCGACATATTGGACTGCAATGCCGGAAGCCACGGCAAGGCATTTGCCACCAACTTCAACCCTGAGATAAATATACGTGAGGTGACCCAGGTTGTCAGACACTGGGATGACGGCAAATGGGTCGAGACCCCTGCCATAATAGAAAAACAGAGCGTGCATTTCAGCTTTGATTACCCTGTTGCAGGTCTGCAGGAGAGTTACCTGCTCTACCATGAGGAATTGGAGTCGCTTGTGCAGAACATACGCGGCCTGAAAAGAGCACGATTCTGGATGACCTTTTCAGAGAATTACCTTACACACCTCAGAGTGCTCCAAAATGTCGGCATGACAAGGATAGATGAGGTGGACTATGAAGGGCATAAGGTTGTGCCGATCAAGTTCCTCAAGGCATTGCTGCCTGAACCCACCTCTTTGGGCACCAGGTATACCGGCAAGACCGTCATCGGCAACATCATGACAGGGATAAAGGATGGAAAGGCAATTACCCGGTATATCTATAATGTCTGCGACCATGAGGAGGCATTCAAAGAGACCGGCACACAGGCAATCGCATACACGACCGGAGTGCCTGCAATGATAGGGGCGATGATGGCGCTGACCGGCGTCTGGCAGGGTGCCGGGGTTTTCAATATGGAGCAGTTGGACCCTGACAGGTTTATGGAGGCATTGAATCAATACGGCCTCCCCTGGCAGATAGTTGAACATGCGCCAATGCCTGATACGGTCTCTGGCCGGTAGATGAAGGATACAGAGACAGGCAGACTCGTCAAACTGGTGAATCGGGGCATGGATACGCCGGTATATCTTATTGATGAATCACTGATAGAGAAAAACATGAAGATCCTGCAGCAGGTGAAGGAGCGCACAGGCTGCAAGATATTTCATGCGCTCAAGGCCTACGCCTCTTTTGCCACATTTCCCCTGATGTCAAAGTACCTTGACGGCGTATGCGCAAGCGGCCTTAATGAGGCGAGGCTTGGCCGTGAAGAATTCGGCAGGGAAGTGCATACGTTCGGCGCAGCTTACCGTGAGAGCGAGATTAAGGCTATCCTGAAGTATTCTGACTCGATCATATTCAATTCGTTCCATCAGCTTCAGAAATATGGACATGCGGCAAAGAAGATCGGCATCGGGATCGGCTTAAGGGTAAATCCCGGACATGCTGAGGTGACTACAGAGATGTATAACCCCTGCGCCTCCAATTCGAGGCTCGGCATAGTCCATACGATATTTTCGAAGGAATTCCCGAAATACCGGGATATGGTTGATGGGCTGCATTTCCATGCCATGTGCCAGCAGAATTCCGATGTTCTCGCAAGGATACTGGAATCGTTCGAAGGGCTGTATGGGAAATACCTGAAGGGGATGAAATGGGTGAATTTTGGAGGCGGTCATCACATAACAAGGGATGGTTATGATATAAGGCTTCTGATCAGGCTGATAAATGCCTTCAAAAAAAGGTACGGACTACAGGTGCATCTTGAGCCGGGAGAGGCGAGCGTGTACAATGCAGGCTTCCTGGTATCATCTGTCCTTGATATCGTGAAAAACAGGATGGAGATCGCGATCATGGATACCTCGGCAGAGACCCATATGCCGGATGTGCTGCTTATGCCGTACAGGCCGCATATCATAGGTTCGGGTACAATCAATCAGAAAAAATACCGGTACAGACTTGCAGGGCCAAGCTGCCTTGCCGGGGATGTGATCGGCGATTATTCCTTTGATCAGCCGTTGCAAAGAGGGGACAGACTGATATTTACCGACATGGCCCTGTACAGCATTGTCAAGAACACCACCTTTAATGGCATAAACCTGCCCGATATCGCAGTGCTCAGAAAGGGCGGGAAGATCGAAGTAGCAAGAAGGTTCGGTTACCGGGATTATAAGAACAGACAGTCGTAAGCACACATGCAAATAGGACAGAGGTAGTTATTCTTCTATAATTCTCAGTTGCTTTCTCACTTAGCTACCTTTGCCTTTATCGCCTCAAAATCTTTCCCTTTCGGCATCACAAAAAGGCATTTACCGCCGCTTCGCATCTCCCACAGTGCGCCGAGCCGACGGTCAGACTGGCAATCCGGCAACTCCCAATCTCTGCTGTTTTTATATTCCACAACCAAAATACGTCCGTCTTCAAGTTTGCAGATGAAGTCGGGATAGAAACGGTCAGTGGCGGTTTGGAGGGAATAGGAGGTCTGCTTACGCTCGACATTGCGCACCCAGTATTTGACACCTTCAAGCTGCGTTGCAAGGAATACAGCACAATCAAATTCTTCACCATCCTCACCGAGATTGCCTATCACCGGGAAGAAATGTTTCGGCAAATCGGCAAATCCGCGATATGGACGGTCATACGCATAACGGCCACTTTCAAAGATCATTTCGCAGCAGCCGTCCGACGCAAAGTTTTCGGAGTCGAACAATAAGGCCTGATGGATCTTTCCCATTGCCAAGCGCTTAATATTTTTGATCTTTTCTTCAAAGGCGGACCGAAGCCTGACTTTGGAGTAAAGAAGATCCGCCAAGGTAAATGAACGCTCTTCTATAAGCCATGAGACAGCCTTGTCAAGAAAAGCCGCTTTCTCATCCGGTAAAATGGTGTAATCCGGAATATTGCGATCAAGCCAAGAAACCAGCTGAACCTGATCCCACTCAGGCTGGAAGTCGTATAACGCCAATTGAGCTTCTATGTTGTCGAAGTATTCAAAACGTATCTTCTCTGACTGAACAAGAAATCTCCCTCCCTGTGCCGTTCGGTCAGGCCTTTTGAATTCTGCTTCGTCCAACTCAGAGGGGTAATCGAGCAACCGCCAATCACCCTGCAGAAGATGGGTCTGCTCAAAGGGCTCCCAAAGATCACCTTGCCTCAGCGAAAGGAGCGGCACATGGAAGAGATCACCGAGTTCAGAAGGAGTCTTAACAGGAGGAGTTGCCGGAGTGTTCAGCCTCTTGAGGGCAAGCCGGATTGTATCTTTCCCCTCTGGTGTTCGAAATGCGCCTTCAAGGGCCTTAGCCTGCGTTGTCGTAAACTTACCTTTCAGGGTAATCGTGCCTGCTTCCGGCGCAATCTCAATCTTGTTCTGAATCGCAGCCGGTATCGTTTCCGGCTCAGGCATCTCCGGTGCAGAAAAGGTTAGCCCTGTCGGCAGAGTGAATAAATCTTCAGTCGTTTCGTCAACCGCATGGATGAGGTCTTTTGCCTCCTGCCTTTCAAAGCCATTTCTTACCAGTCCGTCTCGCAGGCTTTCGACCGTTGCCTGGAAGTCAGATGATGTGATAAACGCATATGCCTCGTTCAATTCCTTATTATGTTTCTTCTTCGCTCCTGGCATCCTTAGAATCCGGCCCAAAACCTGTTCCGCCGCTGTCGTGGAATTCGTATTGCGGAATGAACAAAGGACATACGCAAAAGGACAGTCCCATCCCTCCCGGAGCTTGTCTATGGTAATGATGAATCTGACCCGCGATTTGTCGGAAAGTATATCCTCACCTGCTATTTCGTCAGTAACTCCTGTGGCTATGGCGATCTCTTCCGCTGGAATGCTGAAATCATCGATAAGGGCTTTTTTCACCTTTTCAGGGACGAGTGTTTCGTGCTCCGAATCCTTTCGTTCTGCCTGCAATAGCATGATCGGCCGCAGATATTCACCGGTACCCAAACGCTCTTCTTCCGCTTTTTTCTGAAGCTTATTCAGACAGGCGATAGCATCACGCAAGGCGTCCTGCCAGTTCTCCCGCCGCACAAGCTCAAGCGGCATCTTGATCATATCTTCTGCCTGTAAAGCTGAAGCGCCGACACTATAAAGGACATTGCTGGGCTGTCGCATGCGGTCAGGTGTCGCAGTCAGCTCCAGAATTGCGCTTGGCTCGAACCTTGCGAGCGTGTCAAAGGCAAGCGGAGTCCCCTGATTGTGCGCTTCGTCCACAATCACAAACGGATGCCGCAAACGCATTGCATCGACAAACGACAGATTGCCGATAACATCCGGGTCGTTTATGCCTTCAAAATGAGGCTGCATATCCGAGTTTTGCTTATAGACACTCAGGCGGTCCATATCTTCCTGCTTGAAGGCCTGCATGGTCGCAACGATAATGGTATTTGAGCCGTTTAGAACATGAGGCTTGACCCGCAACGCCTCCTCGATCTCCAGTATGGTAACGTCGCCAAGGGCTGAAAAGACGGCTTGATGTAAAAGATGCGAAGGGGTTCGGAGTGCCTTCAGCGTTTGCTCGCGAATCGGCTCTGACGGCACAAGCCAGAGAGTTACACTATATTGACAAAAAAGCAGGCTGCGGTTGGCCTGTTCTATTGCAAGACCACCGATGAGCGTCTTCCCTCCGCCCGTGGGGATACGGAGGCATACGTAAGGCACGTGAGAGAGTGAAGGCAGAGGGCAGTAATGCAGAGCAATGCCTCGCCACTCCTGAGTTGTCTCTTCATACGCAATTCGGGGGTCTTTGCTCAGCTTGCAGCGTTTGAAGAAAGCTTCCAGCCAGTCCAGGGCGTCTATCTGATAGGATTTGAGTATCACAGGGGCAAGATCCTCACCCGTGCCTTGTCCTCATCCACACTGATAAGAGCACCCTGCTCAAGTTCAAGTCGGTAATCATGCAACACCTTGACGACAACCTGTTTTGCATGCGAAGGCGCAAGATCCTGGAAGCGCAATTGAACAACACTTGGGGCCTCAGCGCCCGTTGCAGCAGGAATTGCCCCGAAATCGAGATCGTGGGTTAATACGATATGCCCGTTGCTTTTGGCCCACGACATAAGCTCTTTATCCGGAGCTGCATGAGCCCCGGTCTTTGCCCAGTGAACAGCGTCGATATTGTCAACCGCAAGCGCCTCGACCCATTTGGGCGAGAGATTCATATCGATCAGGAGCTTCATGCTGCCTGAAAGGGAACCTCAACTTCTTCAGAACGCCATGCAGCGTAAGAAAGCGCCTCGTCGATATCCGGGGCCTCCAGATAAGGATAGAGCTTTAAAACATCGTCTCTGGAATGACCGGCAGCGATCATTCCTACGATCATTCCGACCGTGACGCGCATGCCTCTGATGCAGGGTTTGCCGCCCATTACTTCAGGATTGAAAGTTATCCTCGTCAATTTTTTCATGGCTTCACCTCACATTGTCTTTATTTTATATGGTAACTGTTTAAATGTGATATTTTCCCGCCTTAAACGCTCCGGCCCTATCCTGCAGGCAGTGCCATAGATTACTTTAGGGCCGTCGTGTTTCGGCAGGTGAGAAAGAACTGCTGTTGTCAACACATTTCCACCATCCGGCGTCTTGTCTTTCAAAATGCCATTATAAAGGAGATAGACCGCAATTCCGTTGCATATGCCGATAAGCGGTGAGTATGCCTTTTCTGAAATTCCGGGTTTGCCCCCTGCCGTCATTCCCGCGAAGGCGGTAATCCATTTATTTTGTGTTGTTTTACGCAGTGAGTCATTCGGCAACGGTTCGCCGGTTTCGGTGAAATAGACATGCCGGGCAAGATCAGGAAACTTGACCGTCTTTCTTATATTTCCCCTCTCGTCAAAAAGAGGCTCTCCGAGTGTTGCGAAACGGAAGCCGCCGCCAAGACCGGCGACATCTTCACCCTTTGTATTTTTGTATCCTTGAGAGATACGGCGCAAACGTTCTGCAGTAACGTTGCGGCATATATTGGAATCCATTTCAACGAGAATGCACCTACGATTACCGCCGTCTTCTTTGTTTAATTGCATTACAGCTTGAGCCGTCGTTCCTGACCCAGCGAAAGAGTCGAGGATAAGATCGGACTTATTTGTGGCAAATTCAAGAATATGTTTCACAAGTCCTGTTGGCTTGGGCTTTGGAAATTCTTCCTTACTAAATCCTAACTCTAAAAACTGTTCTGTGCCTCTTTCGCTATTGAATTGTTTTTTTGTCCACGCACTTGTTGGCTTTACTCTTTCATCCTTATCAAGATAATCTTTTTCGAAAACTGTCCATACCTTACGGACAGGCATTAGTTTTGGTAACAGAACACCTTTATTGTTAGTCGCGGTTTCAATTCCCCATCGCCAACGACCTAAAGAGCCATCTTCTTTTAATGGCACTATTTCGATATAGTCTCTAAGAGTCTTTTTTTCCTTTGCAACAATAAGGTCGGCTGTCTTTTTGTTGAAATAAAAATAATAAAACATGTCTTCTCTATCTTCTTTCCTGTCTTCATCCCCTGTTTTCCGCAAATCTATTTCCCGATATGGTTTCCCATCTGTGTCCATCTTGTTATATCTTTTAAGAATTTTTTCCTCTGGTTTCCATCCATATAACGCTGGATCGCTACTTTTTTTATAGACTAAGATATATTCGTGTGCAGTTGGTATATGTTTGTCATCCGACCTACCTTTTGGATTATTTATATTTGCAATACATGACACGAAATTTCTTGTGCCAAAAACATCATCAAAAAGTACGCGAAGGTGATGCACTTCGTTATTGTCTATGGACACAAAAACAATACCATCCTCAGTCAAAAATGTTCTTAAAAGCTGTAATCTTGTGTACATCATGCAGAGCCACTTGTCATGCCTCGAAAGGTCTTCCGCTTCTTTTCCAACAGCTTTGCCAAGCCATTCAAGCATCTCCGGACTATTCACATTGTCATTGTAAACCCACTTCTCATTGCCGGTATTATACGGCGGGTCTATGTAGATGCACTTTACCTGTCCGGCATAGTAAGGGAGAAGGGCTTTAAGGGCAAGAAGATTGTCGCCTTCAACAAGCAAATTGCCGCTGCCGGGATCGCCCACCGATAACTCCGGGACTTCCTTCAGCAAATGAAACGGCACCTGCCGGTGGTGATTCTCCACTGCCTTACGTCCTATCCAATCAAGTCTCGGCATATTTGAGAAATGACTCCTTTATAATGAGACAGAACAGTCTATCAGGTTATTAATTACGGACCTTAAAGATTCATCCTCTTCCTTCGTGAGTGGGAACATGAAGTCTTCAGGGAATCTGCTGATGATCCTTTTTACGGCCTGGTTCAATACCTTTACCATTACCCCGTAAAGCTCGGCAAGATCGCTGTCCAACATGACTTTTTCGCCACGGATCAGGTAGATTTTTCTTTCAATTATTTCGACAGGAATAAGCTCTTTCATTCACCCTCCTTAAATGCCATCGAAGAGTGCGTCCGGTCAAAAGCGGCGAGAATGAAGAAAATGGATCGCCCGCATTCTTGCAGAATCCAACTGTAAGTCCGCTGGTCAATGGAAATTGTGAACTGCTTCGGCCCTTTGAGGAAGTTCATCAAATTTATCCCGTTTAGAAATAATATACCGCTGGCATTTCTAACGGGGCTAACGGCTTGGGCTAACACAGATTGTCTTATCCCCCATATTGAAAAAAGTGATTAATGATAATAGGTTGTGATGCTTAAAAACAAGGCCTATTTGCGGACAGGTGCGGCAGACCGAAGGCTTTATATTCTGCGTAGAGAGAGTCTGAGGGGTCTGTCCTTGGTCCATCACCTATGGCAGGGAATCAACATCCGCTATGCTGTAGGGGCAGCTTATGGCTGATCGGATTTATTCGCGTAGATATAACTCAGGAAAGTATAAATAAGCTTGGCAGCAAGAAAATCAGGGGCCTTGGATTTTGACGGGCAGAGTTCAACAAGATCAAATCCGACGACCCTTTTTGTCTTTGAGACCGCATGGAGTAGCTTCATCACCTGATACCAGCCTAACCCGCCCGGCTCTGGAGTGCCTGTTGAGGGCATAATGCCGGGATCAAATACATCAAGGTCTATGGTGACATAGACCGTATCGCTTAATTGCCGGATCGCCTTTGCTATCCATTTATCGGAATCCTGGACTTCATGGGCAAAAAAAATCTTCTTTTTATCAATCCCCGGCAGTTCCGACGCGTCCATGCTTCGTATACCCACAGATACAATCTTCCCGGTATATTCCCTGGCACGCGCAATAACGCATGCGTGATTATAAGGCGATCCCTCATAGGAGCCACGGGAGTCTGAATGGGCATCAAGATGCAATATGCTCAAATCGTCAAAACTCCTTGCATATGCCCTGATCAGACCGATCGAGACAGAGTGGTCCCCGCCGAGGGACACAACAAGCTTATTGTCTCTAAGGTATTGAGTGACGGCTGAATCAGTCTTTTTTATTAATGCTGCAGAGGATGAGGCATCAACCGGCTCTGCAGTATAAATGCCTTTTCTGTAGACTTCGATGCCTGTCTCAATATCATAGAGTTCGAGATATTTTGACGCCTCGATGATTGCTGCAGGACCCTTATCAGCGCCTTTACCCCAGGTGCTGGTCTTGTCAAAGGGAACCGGCAGTATTACTGTGCCGGCCTGACCATATTCTGCATGCCTGCCGCTCAAGCCGCAGAAGCGGGGGGGAAACTTGGGCATATCAGCCCATAATGAAGACAGCTGAAGCCAATACTGTGGTCCAGAGACCGTCTTTGTTTCCCTCCGCAGACTGGCAATAATGCTTTGTCTTGAATATATGTCCGCTTGCCCGGTAAAACTGCTTGCGCTCGTCCCATGCCTGGTTTGGATCAAATGGAATGTCGAGCGTTGTGGCAAGCATGGTTGCTGCGAGATCTTCCGCATATTCACCTGAAACAACAGCCTTTTCTCCGCAGGCATGATGTTCGGAGAGATAGCCGTAGTTGGCGAAATCGGTAGGCATGGCAAAGCCGATTGCTGCTGAAATCAGCCGGTTCGGTTCGTTTGTCTCATTGCGGGACATTACGCAATACGTAATCTGTCCGGCTTCGAGCTGTTTTACTCCGGCAGCTTTTGTCAGAATCTTGCAGGAAGGGGGGAATATGCTTGATACGTACACAAGGTTGCACTTTTCGATACCGGCATTTCTTAATGCAACCTCAAACGATGATAATTTGTCTTTATGTACACCAACGCCTTTTGTGAAAAAGACTTTTTTTGGAGTCATTTATGGAACCTCCTTATGAAGAAAAAAATATAATAGGCTTATCAACAACTTGCACAACGTCAATAATAATATGCATTCTATATCAATGTCAATGTTATCTGCCTTGCCGGCGCTCCAGGCCCCACGGTCTCATATGTCCAGCCAGAGACGCCTCTTGGAGGTCTTATGGATCTGATAATCAACGGTCTGCGTATACCTGTGGAGCATGACACGACAGATGAGTATGTCAAGGCAGTGGCCCGGCAGATCAATATTGCTGAGGAAGACATACGAATTGATAGAATACTGAGTAAATCTCTCGATATCAGCGATAAAGATCAGTTTTTCCATATCATTTCGGTTGCAGTAAATGTTCCTGACTTCTTCGCAAACAGCGGCAACCTGCTTGAATATGCCCGCCCGGCGCCTGTAATAAGAAGTCCCCGCCGTCTGGCAGAGAGACCTGTCATCATAGGCTTTGGCCCTGCAGGCATGTTCGCAGCGCTTGAACTTATTGATTATGGGCTCAGGCCCACAATATTTGAGCGCGGCAAGAAGATAGAGGAGCGGTTTGTTGATGTTCAACGGTTTATAAATGAAAGAACACTGGATCCTGAATCGAATATACAGTTTGGCGAGGGTGGCGCCGGTGCATATTCAGACGGCAAGCTCTTCTCCCGGATAAACAATTCGTATTATGCAGACAGGGTGCTGGATACGTTTATCAGATTCGGGGCTCCTGAAGAAATTAGATATCTGCACAAACCCCATCTCGGAACCGATATACTCTGCGCGATCGTCCGAAGAATAAGAAACTATATTCTCGAAAATGGCGGCGAAATCCATTACGGATCAAAAATGACCGATATCCTTACGTCCAATGGCACAGCCCTTGGCGTAGTGATCAACGGAACAACAGAATATCGTTGTACGATAATATATCTTGCCTTGGGCCATTCTGCGCGAGACACCTTGGAGATGCTGTTCAGAAAGGGTATTGTGCTTGAGCAAAGACCGATCTCTGTAGGTGTTCGGATAGAGCATCCAGCGGAGGTAATAAATCATATACGATACGGGGTTAAATACAGGAATTTCCTTCCCATCGGCAATGCGACATATTCCTTTACCTACACTGACCGTAAAATAAAGCGCGGGGCTTATTCATTCTGCATGTGTCCTGGTGGTGAGGTGATAAACGCTTCATCTGATTATGGCCTGCTCGTTGTTAATGGCATGAGCTGCTCAAAGAGATCCTCGCCCTACTCAAACTCGGCTCTCGTGGTCACTTGCCATACAGATGATTATGGATCGTCACATCCACTGGCGGGGATCGAGTTCCAGAGGGATATAGAGCGAAGGGCTTTTGCAGCCGGAGGAGGAGACTGGAAGGTCCCTGCCCAGAATGTAGACGATTTCCTGGGCTTGAGGATATCCCCCAGCCTTAATAATCATTCGTATAAAATGGGGGTAAATGCAGCCAATATGCACGAACTGCTCCCACAATTTGTAGGCCAGACGCTTATGGCAGCCTTCTCAGCGTGGAAGCGGGATTACCCAATGTTTGTGTCGGATCAAGGCATATTATTAGGCACAGAGACGAGGACATCTTCTCCTGTACGAATAAAACGAAACGGCAACCATGAATCAGTGAATATTAGAAACCTGTATCCCATAGGCGAAGGATCGGGCTATGCAGGCGGCATAACAAGCTCGGCCATTGATGCAATAAAGGCTGTAGAGGCGAGCCTGTCAAACCGTTGAGAGTATCCAGCCATACCCACCTGCTACAGGATATACCTGCTCAAATCCTGATCCTTAACAATATCCCCAAGTTTATCCTGCACATAAGCCCTGTCAATCAGCACCATAGAACCCTTTTTTTCCGGGGCACTAAAGGATATATCTTCAAGTAGTTTCTCAAGTATTGTATGAAGCCTCCTTGCGCCGATGTTCTCTGTCTTGTCATTCACCTGGGCAGCTATTCCGGCTATTTCTTCAATTGAATCCTCTGCAAATTCAAGCGCAACATCCTCTGTTGCAAGCAGGGCAATATACTGTTTTACCAGGGCGTTATTCGGTTCAGTAAGAATACGGATAAAATCATCCTTGCCCAGGGCCTCAAGCTCGACGCGAATAGGGAATCTTCCCTGCAGTTCAGGGATCAGATCAGAAGGCTTTGCAATATGAAATGCGCCCGCTGCAACAAAAAGAATATGCTCTGTCTTTATTGGACCGTATTTGGTCGTCACGGTCGAGCCTTCAACGATAGGCAGCAGGTCACGCTGCACGCCCTCACGGGATACATCCGGTCCCTGCCCGCTGCCTCTGCTTGCTATCTTGTCAATTTCATCAACAAATACAATTCCGGACTGTTCAACGCGCTCCACTGCCTGCTGTGTGATCTTGTCCATATCTATCAGTCTGTTGGACTCTTCCTGCTCAAGAAGTATAAGCGCCTCAGGAACCTTAACCTTCTTCCTCTTTGACTTTTCAGGCAGCAGATTTCCGAGCATGGATTTGAGGTTCATCTCAAGGTCTTCAAGGCCAATGTTCGAGATAACGCCAAAAGGCATTGACTTTTCCTTTATCTCCACATCTACAGATCTTGCATTCAGTTTGCCGCCCCGAAGCTGCTCCCTTAGGCGCTCGCGAGTCTCGCTCTGTGTCTCCCTGTTGTCATCCTGCCCTTCAGGCAGCCGCGCAGGGCGCTGCAGAGGAAGCAGGAGGTCAAGGAGTCTTTCCTCGGCAAACTGCCGGGCTTTTTCGCGTATCTGCTCAAGATGTTCGGCCTTTACCATGCTGACCGATATCTCGGTCAGATCTCTTATCATGGACTCCACATCCCTGCCCACGTAGCCCACCTCAGTGAATTTGGAGGCCTCTACCTTGATGAAAGGGGCTGATGCCAGACGCGATATGCGTCGGGCTATCTCAGTCTTTCCAACGCCTGTGGGGCCGATCATCAGAATATTTTTGGGGAGCACCTCATCCTTCAGTTCCGGCGCCAGCCTCTGCCTTCTCCATCTGTTTCTCAGGGCAATGGCAACAGCCCTCTTGGCCTTATTCTGGCCAATGATGTATTTATCAAGTTCTGAAACTATCGTTCCTGGTGTAAGGCTTTCCATATCAGGCAAGCTCCTCTATCGTAATATTGTCATTTGTGTAGATGCAGATTCCTGAAGCTATTTTCATGGCTTTTTCAATGATCGCCTCGGCTCCAAGTTCCGTGTTCTCGTAAAGAGCCCTTGCTGCTGCGTGGGCATATGCGCCGCCTGAGCCGATCGCTGCAATTCCGTCTTCAGGTTCTATAACATCTCCTGTGCCGGATATTATAAAGGTATGTTCCCTGTCTGCGATTACCAGCAGGGCCTCGAGACGTCTCAGCATCCTGTCTGTTCTCCAGTCCTTGGCCAACTCAACTGCTGCGCGGGTAAGATTGCCGCGATATGCCTCAAGTTTACCCTCAAACTTCTCAAAAAGCGTAAATGCGTCTGCCGTGGCGCCGGCGAAACCAGCGACCACGTTATTGTTGTACATCCGTCGGATCTTCCTTGCGTTCTGTTTCAGAACCGTATTGCCGAGAGATACCTGTCCGTCGCCGCCTATGGCAACTTTCCCCTTCCTTCTTACACAGAGTATGGTTGTTGCATGGAACATGATTACTCCTTCCTAATTTGTCATGGTTCAATCATGGATATTCGGAATCGCGCACTGGATTAGTATATAACAAAACGCATCTGAACCTTACTGTTTTTCGCCGGAGCAACGGGGATGTGCCTTGTCATACACATCCATCAAATGCGCAATATCTGTATGCGTATATTTCTGCGTTGTTGACAGCGATGCATGACCGAGCAGTTCCTGTATTACCCTCAGGTCAGCGCCTGCCTGCAAAAGATGCGATGCAAAAGTATGACGCATGGTATGCGGCCCGACCTTGCCGCTTACGCCGATGAGGCGCGCATATTTTACCACTATCCGTCTGATTCCGCGGTCAGAAAGCGGCGTGCCGCTCTTATTCAGGAACAGGGCCTTATTCTTTTTTTTGAGCAATATCTTTTCTGCCATATAAGTCCTGATCGCCTCTACTGCCTTTGTTCCAAGCGGCACAATCCGCTCTTTCTTCCCCTTGCCTCTGACCTTTACGAGCCCCTCTTTTGTATTCAGGTCCTCCATATTCAGACCGGCGGCCTCAGCAACACGAAGGCCGCTTGAGTAGAGCAGTTCAAGAATGGCCCTGTCCCGGGCATTGATAAAACCCATGGCATCAGGTCTTTCGATGAGGGCAAAGATGTCATCCACAGAAAGAAACCTCGGCAGATGCTGCTCTGCTTTCGGAGTTGCCACAAGCTTTGCCGGATTTGACTTCAGATATCCTTCCCTGGTCAGGTATTTCAGAAATGACCTGACTGCAGCAAGTCTCCTGCCGGCAGTAGTCTTTGAAAGACCATTGCTGATCTGCAGCGCCACGAACCCTCGTACATCAATCATTTCGATATCATCTATTTCCTTACCGGCATACTGCTGAAATTCTCGGAGGTCTCTTCTGTATGCCCTTACTGTATGCTCAGAGGCTCCCCTTTCGATTTCAAGATGCCTGATGAATTGTTCGATCTGCTTATTCATACTGCCTGCACCTGCGAAACGTATTGTTCCCACGCCTCAAGAGCCTGCCCCGCTGTTTCTGCCCGTCTCAGTTTTTTGTCCCGGATTCTCTTCAGCCCCGGCTCAGCGGGAAAAAGGCCGAAGTTGATATTGCTTGGCTGGAAATGTTTGCTCTCTGATTCAGTGATATGCCTTATCAGCGCACCATGTGCAGTGACAGGAGGCGCATCAACCTGCGACTTGCCAAGCATCCTGAGCGCAGTGTTGATGCCGGCAATAAGCCCCATTGCGGTTGATTCGATATAACCTTCAACGCCCGTGATCTGGCCGGCAAGAAAGAGATTGGGCCTCAGTCTGAAGGACAAGTCCTTATTGAGAAGCCTGGGGGCATTGATAAATGTATTCCTGTGTATGCTGCCGTACCTAAGGAACTCCGCATTTTGAAGGCCTGGTATCATGCGAAAGACCCTTTTCTGCTCCGGCCATTTCAGACGCGTCTGGAATCCGACCATATTATAGGCTGTCAACTGCCTGTTTTCAGTTCTCAGCTGTACGACTGCATAGGGATCTTTTCCTGTCTCAGGATCAGGCAGTCCAACAGGCTTCATCGGACCATATCTCATGGTATCAACTCCCCTTGAGGCCATCACCTCGATAGGCATGCATCCTTCAAATACCAATCCCTCCTCAAAGCCTTTTGGATTCACCTTCTCTGCATTTATGAGCTGATGATAAAACTGCTCATACTCCTGCCTGCTCATAGGACAGTTGATATAGTCATCCCCGCCTTTGCCATACCTGGACATGGCATATACTTTGCCGAGGTCAATGGAATCTGCTTCGATAATGGGAGCAATCGCATCGTAAAAATAAAGGGAGTCCTCTCCAGTGAGGCCGGACAGGGCATCAGTCATGCACTGGGATGTCAGGGGGCCTGTGGCAATAACAGAGAGCCCTTCAGGCAGCAAACTGACCTCCTCCCTGATGATCGCAATATTCGGGTTGCCCGAGAGTTGATTTGTGATGTATTCGGCAAAAAGGTCTCTGTCAACAGCGAGGGCTGATCCTGCCGGCACTCTTGTGGCCTCTGCAGCCTCCATTATGAGAGACCCTGCCATGGCAAGCTCTCTTTTGAGTATGCCGGGTGCGCTATGGGGATCAGCTGACCTGAGAGAATTGGAGCAGACCAGTTCGCCCAGGTGAGATGAGGCATGTGCCTCAGTCATCTTCCCGGGCCTCATTTCATACAGGCGAACCTTTACCCCTCGTCTTGCGGCCTGCCATGCAGCTTCTGAGCCTGCGAGTCCGGCGCCAATTACAGTCAATTCATCAGGCATGATTGATTTTACATCAACAGGACTGCAAATGCGGACCAATAACTGATGATGCCGGCCCTATTCTGCAGTCCTCAGGCCTTCCTTGTTCAGCTTCCTTCTTTTCCATAGCAGATAGATGGCGGGATAAATGGTGAGTTCAAGGATCTCTGATGTGATCACCCCACCTATCATGGGCGCTGCTATGCGCTTCATCACATCTGAACCGGAGCCGTAACTGAACATAATAGGTATCAATCCGGCGAGTATAACAGCCACTGTCATCAGTTTTGGCCTTATCCTTTGTACCGCGCCGTACATAATCGCTTCCTTCAGGTCTTCGACAGAATTCAGCCGTCCTTCCTGCTTCCATTTTTCATAGGCAAGATCGAGGTATAACAACATAACCACGCCTGTTTCAGCGTCAAGCCCGGCAAGAGCGATCATCCCGACCCAGACCGCGATGCTCATATTATAGTTCAGATAATAAAGCAGCCAGAAAGACCCGACAAGTGAAAAAGGAACTGCAAGAAGGACGATGGAGGTCTTGACAGCCGATTTCGTATTGAAATAAATAAGCAGAAAGATTATCAGCAGGGTCAGAGGAATGACCAATTTAAGTCTCTCATGGGTCTGGACCATATATTCATACTCGCCGCTCCACTGGAGTCTGTATCCCTCAGGGAGGGTGACGCCCTTTGCCACCTTTTGCTTCACCTCTTCAACATAGCCGCCTACATCACGATTGCTGAAGAAGACAGAAACATATGCAGTCAGAAGCCCTTCCTCACTCTTGATCATTGTCGGTCCCCTGACGATGCGTATGTCGGCAAGCTCCGCCATCGGCACCTGCGCGATCGCCGGTGACTGAAGGCTTCCCATGGACGAACCTTCATTCGACAATTCTACCGGAACCAGGACTCTCTTCAGTTTTTCTATATCATCCCTCAATTCCCTTGCGTACCTTACATTTACCGGATAGCGCTCACGGCCCTCAACCGTAATCGTAATATTCATGCCGCCGATCACGCTCTGTATGATCTCCTGAACATCATCAACAGAAAGACCATATCTTGCTATTTCATGCCGTTTAGGCGCTATGTCCAGGAAATATCCGGTTGTCACCCTGTCTGCAACAGCGCTGTTTGTGCCCTGTATATCCCTGATTACGTTTTCGATATCAAGAGCTATCTTCTCGATAACCTTCAGGTCAGCGCCAAGTACCTTTACACCAAGCGGCGACCTGATGCCGGTGGCAAGCATGTCTATCCTTGCCTTTATCGGCATTGTTATGCCACCCTGAAGCCCCGGCACATCTATGATCGCGTCATTAAGCTCCTGACGTATCTTCTCAGGCGTCATGCCTTCCCGCCACTCTTTTTCAGGCTTCAGATTTACGACTGTCTCGAACATCTCAAGCGGCGCCGGGTCGGTGGCTGTCTCGGCCCTGCCTGCCTTTCCGAATACCTGATCAACTTCAGGAATATTTTTCAGCAGGGCATCTGTAATCTGAAGCATCCTGGCCGCTTCACTGACTGATATGCCCGGCGCTGTGACCGGCATATAAAAATATGTCCCTTCATCAAGGGCAGGCATGAACTCTTTGCCTATTTTGTAGTATGGATAAACCGTTAAGGCCATGATTACCACTGCAAAAAAAATAATTGCCTTGGGCCGTTTCAAAGAGAAGGCGACCCTCGGCTTGTATATTCTTTCAAGGAAGCTGACAATGGGGTTTTCAGCCTCAGATTTTATCCTGCCCTTTATGAATATCGTCATCAGCACCGGGGTCAGGGTAATTGCGAGAAATGAGGAGAAGAGCATCGCAAAGGTCTTTGTATATGCCAAGGGTTTAAAGAGCCTTCCTGCCTGGGCCTGGAGCGTAAAGACCGGGAGAAAGGCGACCGTAATCACAAGAAGCGCGAAAAAGAGCGATGGGCCGACCTCTTTTGCCGCCTCGATGATTACATCAGTTCTGCTGCCCTGCCTGCCTGAGGCCTCCCATTCAACCAGCTTCTTGTGTGCGTTTTCGACCATTATTATCGAGGCGTCTACCATTGCTCCGATCGTGATCGCAATGCCGCTCAAGCTCATGATATTGGAGGTGACGCCGAGGTAATACATGCATATAAATGACATTACAATGGCAATCGGAAGTGTGATGATGACGACCAGGGCGCTCGGCAGATGCAGCAAAAAGACGATGCAGACGACGCTTACCGCAATCACAAGTCTGATGATCTTTTCCCTCAGTGTGTCAATAGACCTGCGGATAAGCTCTGTCCTGTCGTACGTAGTAACTATCCTTACGCCTTCCGGCAGAGAAGGCTCAACATCCCTTGCGATTTTTTCCTTTACCCGCTCTATTACAGACATCACATTTTCACCGAAACGAACGATGACAATGCCGCCTGCAACCTCTCCTTTTCCGTCGAGTTCTGCCAATCCACGCCTGATATCAGGGCCAAGCTGAACAGAGCCGATATCACGCATATATATGGGCGTTCCAGAGCTTCCCGTACCCAGGGATATATTTTCGATATCGGCAAGGGACTTGATATACCCCCGTCCCCTGATCATATATTCCGCCCCGGAGAAATCAATCACCCTTCCCTCGACGTCTTTATTGCTTTTTCTTACGGAATCTATAACTTTCATGAGCGGGATGCCATATGCGGCAAGCCGGTTCGGGTCTAGTGATATTTGATACTGTTTTACAAACCCACCTATGCTTGCAACCTGCGAAACCCCGGCAACACTTTCGATGGCAAGCTTGATATTCCAGTCCTGAAGCGATCTGAGTTCTGCAAGATTATGAGTCTTTGAATCATCAACAAGGGCGTAACTGAACCCCCAGCCGACGCTCGTGGCATCAGGGCCAAGCACAGGATTTACATCCGCCGGTATCTTGCCCTTAACAGACTGGATATACTCCAGAATTCTGCTCCGGGCCCAGTAAATATCGGTTCCCTCCTCAAATATGACATATATAAAGGAACTTCCGAGGAACGAAAAACCGCGAACTGCCTGAACTTTGGGCGCTGCCAGCAGGGTTGAGGTTATCGGATAGGTGATCTGGTCTTCGACAAGATCAGGGCTGCGCCCGGGCCACTCTGTATATATAATAACCTGTGTGTCGCTGAGGTCAGGTATTGCATCCAGGGGAGTATGCTTGAGCGCCCAATATCCCCATACGCAAAGGGCTCCGACCATCAGAAATACGAGGAGCCTGTTTTTTGCGCTATATTCTATTATTTTAGCTATCATTATTCCTGATGGTAATCCATTGGATTTGCAAACCTATAACCCGGCAATTCTCTAATCCATTCAGTGACGATGACTGCCCTTAAGCGGGGCAATGTTTTTCAGCTGTGCCTCTGAATCTATGAGGAACGTTGCAGCTGAGGCAACCCTATCTCCCGCTTTCAGCCCCTTGATAACCTCCCGCCATCCGTCTGCCCTAAGCCCAAGCAGAACTTCTCTTGGCTCGAAATAACCATCCCCCTGATCCACATAGACGATCTGCCTTTCTCCCGTGTCTATCACTGAATCATCAGGGATACTTAACTTTTTACCAAGATCTATCTTCAACTCGACATTGGTAAACATCTCCGGTTTGAGCAACCCTCCCTGATTGGGTATGGTGAACCTTACTGTAGCTGTCCTGGTATTTCCTGCCAGGGTCGGATAAATATAATCTATGCGTGATGAAAAGACCTTGCCTGGAAAATAGCTCAGGGATATCTCTGCAGTCTGTCCTGTCCTGATCAGAGAAAGCTCATATTCATAGATATCCGACAGAACCCATACGGAAGACAGATCGGCAATATCGAACAACTTCTCGCCAGGCATCACCCGCATCCCCTGAAGCGCCATTTTCTGGACAACATATCCGCCAACCGGGCTGTACAGTGTAAGCGTACGCATAGGCTGTCCGGATTCCCCAATTCGCCTGATCTGTTCATCTGAAATATCCCAGAGCTTCAGTCTCTGCTTGGCAGCCTCAACAAGAACACCTGCATCGCCGGAGAGCATTCTTCCTATGTCATCGTCTTTTGTGCTGCTGCCCTGTTTTGACCATTTAAGGACATTGAGATACTCAAGCTGGGTGGCCACCAGTTCAGGGCTGTATATCTCGGCAAGAGGCGTGCCCTTCTTTACATATTTTCCAGTGTAATCTATAAAGAGTTTTTCTATCCAGCCCTCAAATTTCAGATTGACCGTTGCAAGACGCCTCTCGTCATATGCTATCCTCCCGACAGTCCTTACAACCTTTTGAAGCGGCTTTATTTGTGCCTCCACCGTCTTTACCCCGAGCCTCTGCTGCTGCTCCGGAGGTATTTCCACTGTAGGCGCCGCCTGATCCTCTTCGTCTTCAGCTTCATTGTCCGTGTCTGTTTGGGGAGAACCGGCCCCGCTGTGACCCGGATGAGCCTGCCCTGATGCAGCCTTCTGAGCCTGGGCGCCTTCTTTTTTCAGATAGTTTGAGCCAAAATAAATACCGGCAGCCAGCAGCAATATCGAAATAACCACGACATACATTTTCTTCATCGGGCGCTGCCTCCAAATTCAATGATCCCTGCCGTTGACTCGAATTTGGCCACAGCCTTCTCTTTTACAACGACCTGTGTCCAGTACAGGGTTTCGAAGTCAAGCAGAGCCTTCAACCTGTTGATAACGGTAATAGCCTCGGTCTTGCCCGCAGAGTACCCGGCCAATGCTGAATCAAAGTCCTGATATGTCTTGGGGATAAGGCCCTGTCTGTATAGTTCCATAAGCCGTTTGGCAGATTTGAACATAGAATAACTGTCACGAATGTTTGAAGCAATCATAACCTTGGCCGCTTCGAGATTCCGCCTTGCCTCGGAAAGAGAGGCATCTGCCTCAAGCGCTGCCTGTTTCTGTTTGGTCCGATAATAAAGAGGTATGTTCATAGCCGTCGTAAGACTCCACTTATCCAGTATCTCAACCCCAACCCGCCGCGTATACCCTGTGGTAATAGTGAAGTCCGGATAATATTCTTTTTTCGCAAGCTTCACCTTTGCCTCAGCGCCTGCAATCATCTTCTGCCCTGCCTTGATCTCCGGCGAGTGGTCGTATGCCATGCTGATCAGGGCATCAAGGCTGAGCGGATACATTTCGCCGGCCAAAGGTTCAACAGGCCGTCCAAGAGGAGAGTTGACATCCCTGCCGACGGCTGCATTCATCATGCCTTCAATGCCCTGTATTTTCTGCTGCAACATCTCTTCTTTTTCCATGAGCATATATTTTTCCGTCTGTGCCATAAGCACTTCCTGCTGCATACCCATGCCGGAGGAATACCGCGCAAGTGCAGCATCCTCAATCTTTGCAAAAAGAGCTGTCTTGTCTCTTATGATATCAATATCCTTATAGGCGAGGAACAGATCGTAATATAGTGATCTGATCCGTTCTATGGTCCTCAACCTGACAGCTTCATGCATGAACAAAAGCCCGTCCGCATCGCGCGCAGCCATTTCTTTCATCAAAGACAGCTTGCCGGGGAATGGAAACATCTGCGAAGCCGAAAACATCCATTCAGCCATCGGCATCTCTCCATCCTCATTCTGATAGCCGAACATGAACATGGGATCGGGCAGGCTGCCTGCCTGGGGAATCCTGAAACGGGCAGCCTCATAACGGGACTGCGCAGCGAGTATCTCAGGGCTATTTATCACGGCCTCTTTGATCAGATCATGAAGAATCAGGGGCGGTTCCCCTGCAGAGGCCGGCCGTGCCGGAGAAAGCCATGCAGTCATGCCTGCAATGAGAAGGACGAATAAATATATGCCGCAGCCCCGCAAAACAGCCCGGAGTTGCAGATATATCCTGTTACCGCTCATTCGCTTAATGCGCATCTATATTGAACTTGACAGTAGACGTCTTCCCATCCTTTTTGATCTTTACCGCAATATTCCACGGCCCTGACATAGAGAGATTCATTGTGGCAGCAAACCTGTCGCCCTGCAAATCCGCATTGGTCTTATAGTTCATGGGAGGCATACCCGGCATGGCCGGCATGGAGTAATCAACCCGAACCTTCGCGTCAGTCACAGTTTTTCCCGCCTCCTTCACCACAACTTCCATGTTATTGCTGCCTACAACAGGAGGATTTCTGTCAATCCTGACCTGAACATCAAATGGCCCTGCCTTTTTGTTGACCTCGTAGTCTTTTGCAACTGCAAGGCCGACAGTCAATAATAACATCAAAACAACCAAATTCAATTTCTTCATTTCAGCCTCCTTCCGGCGGGCGCATACTGTATGCCCCCCTTTTTGAATATCATACTACGCCTTTTTGAAGAAAATGTGAATAGCATTGAATATTATTCCGGCATTCACCTATAATATTGACATGCTTGAAGAATTTGAGAAATTTGCGATGGAGCTAGGCGCCGACGAGGCAGAAAGTCCCCTGCAAAAAGAGTCTCACCAGTGTCCTAACTGCAGGGAAATACTGACCGATGCGTATCTTGAACAGACCCCCTTCCCTGAGGTTCCCTGTTCCTCCTGCGGATCCCTGGTAACGATAAGGCGGCTTCACAGTACGGAAGAATCCTTTATTGACAAGAGGACTGAAAAAAGATGTTCAGTTTCCTTAAAGGTATCCTACAGGACCTTTGACGAATTTATTGACGAATACACCAAGAATGTCAGCAGGCGGGGCATGTTCATCAAGACAACAAGACATCATACACACAACGAGATTGCCGAGATCCTGCTTCATGTGCCTGAACTGCCTTATCCTGTCAGGATCAAGGGAGAGATCGTTCATATAGATCTGGATTCAGAAAATACAGAGAACTGCGGAGTAGGAGTCAAGTTCATTGATATTGACGATCAGAGCAGGGGAGCGCTCATTGCATTCATCAAGTCCAGGGAAGACTGCGAATAGACGGCAAACTTTTTTTATGTCAATATGCCGTTGTCTGAGCAGTCTTGACGGACAAGAAAATCATCTGTTAGTCTAATACAATTCATAACTGGAGTAATTATGCCGACCAAAAAAAATACCGTGAAGACTGCGTCATCAAAGAAAACAGAGTCTTCACATATCAAAAAGAAGGCCGTATCGGAAAAGGCGGCAAAACCGCCCAGGAAGCCTGCTGTCAAACCGGCTGAAAGAAAGTCTCCGCTGAAAAACCCGCCTGCCTCAAAATTCCAGAAGATCAGGGGCATTCTTCTGCAGCAGAGGGCTTCTCTTCTGACTGAGGCTGAGTCGGCGCTCAATGAACTTCCGGGCCAGTCCATATTCCCTGACATGGGAGACCAGGCCTCGGCTGAAACAGACACGAATTTCATGCTGCGCCTGCGCGGCAGGGAACAGCGGCTCCTGAAAAAGATTGATGAAGCCCTCGAACGAATTGACAATAACACCTTCGGCATATGCGATGATTGCGGCCTTGATATAGACGTCAAAAGACTTGAGGCACGGCCGGTCACTACCATGTGCATTGAATGCAAGATACATCAGGAAGAGGACGAAAAACGCAGAGAAGTCTGATTCAGCCCCTTCTGAATTCCCGGGATCTGAGGTTCTTTTCCGAAACATATCTGCTGTGCTCGTCAATGAGCACAGCCAACTCTCTCACCAAGCCCTCGGCAGGCTTAAGCCTTCCCAGTTTCGATATCTCCCATCTGATCAGGCTCGAATAAAATGCAGTAACGCCGGGGGAAAGCCTGCTGCTGACATCTTCATCCTGCGAGCATTTGATGCAGAGCACTGTCCCGTGGCTCAGGTGAAAGGCGCTGCTTTTGTCGCCGCATCGGCCACAGATATGCAGTCCCGGCAGAAAACCGGCAACCTCAAGGAGTTTAAGCTTGTAAAACAGGGTAAGGAGCGGATTCTGACAGCCTGATTCCATAACTGCAAGTGTTTTCATGAAGAGAGGAAACACATTTCTGCCTGTGTCCCTTTCAGGAACGAGATGAAGGGTCTGCTCAATAAGCTCAGAAATAGCTATAAAACAGTCCAGGGATTCCCTCAGCGAACTGAACGGGCATAAAATATCAGCCTGGGTCAGTCGTGGCAAGGCTGCGTCCTCCTTGCCCCAGAATGCGATACGCGAAAAGGTCAAGGGCTCAAGGCTGCTGCCGAACCTGCTTTTTGTCTTTCTTGGGCTTTTTGCAAAAACCTTGACAATGCCGAGGTCTTTAGTGAGATACGTAACAATGAGGTCTGCTTCTCCATATGGATTTGTCCGGAGTACTATGCCCTCGGTCCTATGAAGCATTACATGATATTTCCGAAATCTTCGGGCTTAAGGTTCTTCAGCCATTCATCAAGCTCATCGGCTGTCTTTGTTCCGAGGATAGATTCTTCCACGAGTATCGGCACATTCACCCGCAGTGCAATCGCAACAGCATCACTCGGTCGTGAATCAATCAGCGCCTCTTTCTGGGCATGAGCGATATGGATAAGGGCATAATATGTATTATCAATGATCTCTGTAATGATGACCTTCGTAACCTTCGAGCCAAGCCCTTCAACCACATTTTTCACCAGGTCATGGGTAAGCGGCCTGGGAGTCGAAACCTTGCCGAGCGCCAGGGCTATAGAATCCGCCTCAGGCTTGCCGATCCATATTGGAAGAGTACCTGCGCCGTCAACCTGCTTGAGCAATAGTATGTACATGTTGCTCCGCGGGTCAAAAAGAAGTCCCTCTACCTTCATCTCAACGAACATTACCGGTACCCTAATGTCTGAAGCATTTTTTTGTCATCCCTCCAGCCCTTTTTCACTTTCACCCACAGTTCGAGAAATACTCTTGAAGATATCAGCCTTTCGATATCACTTCGAGCCTGGCTGCCGATCGTCCTTAGAAGTTCACCCTTCTTCCCTATGATAATGCCTTTCTGGCCGTCGCGTTCAACGTAAATACTGGCGCTTATGCTGACGAGCCCCTTTTTCCTTTCCTTCCAATCCTGAATCTCAACAGCGACTGAGTGAGGCACCTCTTCGGATGTGTTTTTGATGATCTTCTCCCTGATGATCTCTGCTGCCATGAACCTCTCATGCTGGTCAGTGACTGTTTCATCGTCATAGTACTTAGGCCCTTCAGAGAGGATTCCTTCTATCTTTTCGAGCAATAAATCAATGCCTTTTGCCTTGAGCGCAGATACGGACTGAAACGCGCTGAAAGGAAATATATCCCGATAAGCATGAAAAATGGCGGATATCTCGGCAGGGCTTTTTGTCTCGGCCTTGTTCAGGACAAACAGGACCGGTTTCTTCGAACTCCTGAACAAGTCAGTAATCGCAAGGTCTTCCTCACGATTGTCCGCATCTGTCACAAACGCAACAACATCAATATCCTTCATCGCATCTTCCGCTGTTCTGACCATTGATTCACCAAGGGCATGTCTCGGGCTGTGAATGCCGGGCGTGTCAATAAATATCATCTGCGCATTTTCAAGGGTCTTTATGCCCAGGAGTTTGTTACGCGTGGTCTGCCGGCGGTCGGTAACGATTGCGACCTTCAGTTCGAGGATCGCATTCAGAAGAGTGGACTTGCCGACATTAGGCCTTCCGATTAAGACAATGAAGCCTGACCTGAACATATCTTTCATCTACCTGCTGATTTCAAGGTTCTGCAGGGCCTGCCGGATCCTTTCAATGCCCCTTGTGATATCATCCAAGGATGTTGCATAGGAGATCCTCACATGCTTGTCGTCTCCAAAGGCTTCGCCATGAACCAGGGCAACCTTTGCCTCCTCAAGGAGATAGAGCGCAAGGTCTGTTGACGAATTGACAGCCTTCTCCCCGAACCTTGCGCCGTAAATCCCGTCCGTTTTTGGGAATACATAAAAAGCTCCGTTCGGCATTATACAACTTATACCGGGGATCTTATTGAGTTCGCTCACAATGAACCTTCTCCGCTTGTCAAACTCTGCACGCATGAGGGAGACAAACTCCTGCGGCCCTTTAAGGGCCTCGACTGCAGCCTTCTGTGTCATGGAGTTGGGATTGGATGTAGACTGGCTCTGGATATTCGTCATTGCCTTTATTACATCAGCCGGACCTGCAGCAAAGCCAAGGCGCCATCCTGTCATGGCATGGGACTTGGAAAGGCCGTTTACTACGATAGTCTTTGCCCTGATCTCTTCACCAAGCGAGGCTATGCTGATATGAGTAAAGTCATCATATACCAGTTTTTCATATATCTCGTCAGATATAACGTAGAAATTATGTTTGACGGCAAGCTCTGCGATCTTCTCAAGGGTCTTCCTGTCATAAAGCATGCCCGTAGGGTTTGAAGGTGAGTTCAGTATCAGCGCCCTGGTATTCTTTGTTATGCCGGCCTCAAGCGCCTCAGGCCGTATCATGAACGAGTCTGACTCAAGCGTTTTTACAAAAACCGGTGTTGCATCATTCAATAGTGCCTGGTCAGGATATGACACCCAATACGGTGAAGGGATAATCACCTCATCGCCAGGGCCATAAAGCGCCTGTGCAATATTATATAGACTATGCTTGGCGCCGCAGGACACCAGGATCTCATCCCGTTTATAGGCAAGACCATTGTCATTCTGGAACTTCTCGATGATCGCATCCTTTAGCGGGTCTATGCCTCCCACGGCTGTATATTTTGTAAAGCCATCCCTGATCGCCCTGCAGGCAGCCTCATTAATATTTTCAGGTGTAGCAAAGTCAGGTTCGCCAACCCCAAAGTTAATCACGTCAATACCTGAGGCCTTCATCGCTTTTGCCCGTGAATCAATGGCAAGTGTCGGAGAGGGCTTTATCTTCATTGCTCGTGGAGAGATCATGCATGTTTCCTTTCTGCTGCGTATTTTTGTATATATTAGAACATTCGACTCTGGTATGAAAAGCCCTTGTCTCACCCATACCAATGAAACACATGTTTAGAAAAAGCCGGTTCATTCGTAAATAAGTTGAAAGAGTCATAAAACCTGCTCGATTCCCGATTAAGAACCCCTGATTACGACATTCGAGGGCAGGCTTCGAAAATGACGACAAAAACACTCAGTCAAGATTGTCATCCTCGGGCTTGCCTGCCCTCGAAGTTTGTAATCGGGGGACCCGGGGATCCAGGCCGTTTTCAACTTAATTGCGAAAGACACAAAAAGCCTTTAAAATCGACCAACTTGCCGACTTTAAAGGCTTTATTAATGGTCGGGGCGACCTGATTTGAACAGGCGACCACTCGCACCCCAAGCGAGTGCGCTACCAGGCTGCGCTACGCCCCGATTTACTTGATGCTGTCTGCGATCTGTTTCAGCCGTTTTCTGACAAAGGCTAAGGCTTCGGCAGGATTTCTTGCCAACTCCGACTTTGCTTCCTGTACAGGTCTGCTCTCCGGGGTGCTCAAAAAACCGTCTTCAAACCTCTTACGAACTCCCTCTATCGTGTACCGTTCCTGATATAAAAGTTTCTTGACCGTCAGGATCACTTCGAGATCCTTCTTCACATATACCCGCTGGCCTGACCTGTTTTTGCGGGGATTCAAAAAAGGAAACTCAGTCTGCCAATATCTTAACACATATGATTCAACGCCTGTAAGCTTGCTCACCTCGCCTATTTTATAAAAAAGCTTGTCAGGCACTGACAGTTGAGGATTCTTTCTCTCCCGCGCATATTTATGCATCTATCTTCTCTATTTCCTCCTTCAACTGATTGCTGACCCTGAATGTAATAACTCTCCGGGGTGTGATCTCAAGCTCCTCGCCGGTCTTGGGGTTGCGGCCTCTCCTGGACATCTTCTTGCGGACATGGAACGTGCCGAACCCGGACATTTTTATAGATTCGCCTTCTGAGAAGGTCTGCTTCATCGTCTCAAAAAGGAGTTCAACTATGTCCTGAGCTTCTTTCTTGGACAAGCCTACCTTCTCGAAAATCGCATCTACAAGATCAGCCTTTGTCATCACACCTCTCCCACGAGAATTTTCTTAATTATATTAAGGAGATAGAGCATTGTCAAGAAGATTCTGGTTTAATGCCGGTGCATGGTCGAAAAAAATATCACTGCCGGCTGATCCTTCTCTTAATTCAGGCTGTTCAGGGCTGTAAGCAGTCCCGGCAGATATGCTATTATAGCCCCTATCACCAAGGAGGCTGAGATGGCATATAAGGATCTGAGAGAATACATAAAGGATCTCGAAAGCAGAGGGCTTCTTCACAGGGTTGCTGCTGAGGTTGACCCTCTGCTTGAAATATCCGAGATAACCGACCGCACATGCAAGTCGCCGCATGGGGGCAAGGCGCTCTTCTTTGAAAATGTGAAGGGCTCTGCCTACCCGGTTGTGACGAATATATTCGGATCGTTTGAACGCATGAGCCTTGCGCTCGAAGTGAATCATCTTGATGATGTCGGAAAAAGAATAGAGGAACTTCTGCATCAATCACCGCCCAAGACACTAATGGAAAAGCTGGCGCTGCTGCCAAAGCTCTTCGAGTTCTCAAAATACCTCCCAAAAACCGTCAGGAATGCCCCCTGCCAGGAAGTGATCGAAAAGGACGATCCTGATCTGTCAAAATTCCCGGTGCTTAAAACCTGGCCCGGTGACGGACAGGCAACTGATGAAGGCAGATTCATCACCTTTCCGATGGTATTTACCAAAGACCCCGAGACAGGCAGGCCAAACTGCGGCATGTACCGCATCCATATTTACGACAAGACCACAACCGGCATGCACTGGCATATACATAAGGATGGGGCCAGGCACTATGACAAATACGGAAAACTTGGACAGAGGATGCCTGCTGCAATCGCAGTCGGCAGCGACCCTGCAGTGATCTATTCTGCAAGCGCGCCTCTTCCGGAGTCCATTGACGAGATGCTATTCGCAGGGTTTCTGAGGAAAGAGCCTGTTGAGATGGTAAAGTGCATAACATCAGATATCGAGGTGCCGGCAAACAGCGAACTGGTCATAGAGGGATATATTGTGCCTGGTGAGCAGCGCATAGAAGGGCCTTTTGGCGATCACACCGGCTTTTATTCATCGGCTGATAATTATCCTGTCTTTCATGCAACCTGCATAACGCACAGGAAGGATATGATCTACCCTGCAACGGTTGTGGGCAAGCCTCCGATGGAGGACTGCTACATGGGCAAGGCCACAGAGAGGATATTCCTGCCGCTCATGAAGCTCGACATGCCTGAGATCAGGGATATCAATCTGCCTATGGAAGGAGTGTTCCATAATTTTGTCCTCGTCTCGATAAAAAAGAGCTACCCAGGCCATGCAAAGAAGATCATAAACGGCCTCTGGGGCAAAGGCCAGATGATGTTTGCAAAGCTGATTATTGTTGTGGACGAGGATGTTGACGTTCAGGACCTTTCGTACACTGCATGGCGGGTGCTGAACAATGTTGACTGGAGGAGAGATATAGTTGTCGCAGAGGGTCCGCTTGACGATCTTGATCATGCCGCAAATTTCCCGCGCTATGGCGCAAAGATGGGCATAGATGCCACACGCAAGAGCCGCGAGGAAGGCATGATGAGGGACTGGCCTGAGGAGATCTGGATGTCGGATGAGATCAGGAGGCTTGTGGATGCCAGGTGGAAGGAATACGGCTTCTGATAAACAGGTCTCAATAGGCAGGCAGCCGCCTGCAGCAGGCCTTATGCTGTATGCCTAAAGGCCCCTGAACTGCGGTTTCCTCTTTTTGACAAAGGCTGCAGTTCCTTCCCTGAAATCCTCTGTCCCTGCTATCAGGCCAAAGCAGTCAGCGCCGAGCGCTGCGGATTCGTCCAAAGACATATTGAGCCCCCGGTGCATCGCCTCCCAGGTCATCTTCACTGCAAGAGGGGCCTGCTCAAGTATCTCCTGCATAAACGCTTCTGCTTCCTTCATCAGCGCTGCCTGATCAACAACCCTGTTCAGCAGGCCTATATTGAATGCATCTTCCGCTGAAATCATCCTGCCGGTAAGCAGCAGTTCTGCGGCACGTCCCCTGCCTATCAACCGGGGAAGCCTTGTTGTCCCGCCCCAGCCGGCAACAGCGCCTATCCGAACCTCAGGGTGGCCAAGTTTCGCTGATTTGACTGCAATACGCAGGGTGCATGCCTCGGCTAATTCGAGCCCTCCGCCAAGGGCGTAACCGTTGATAGCTGCAATAACCGGCTTCCCCAGGTTTTCGATTACTGAAAATGTCTCTACTGCAAGTTGCGCGCGGGATCTGACCTCAGCAGGAGTTGCAGCGCTGAAGAAACCTATATCTGCGCCTGCGGAAAAAGCCCTGTCTCCGGCTCCTGTGATGATAACAGCCCGCACACTGTTGTCAGTCTTTAAGGAATCAAGGAGATGCCCAAGCAGATTGAGCATCTCCCCGTTTATTGTGTTAAGCGCATCAGGCCTGTTGAGCGTAAGACAGGCAATGCCTTTGTTCTTCTTAAGAAGAACCGCCTTTTGCCTCTTTTCAGCCTTTCGAATCATAAAGAAGATTGAATACTCAGCCCAATATCGTTACGCTGCTCGCCTGGGGGCCCTTAGCGCCCTGTTCTTCTGCAAAGCGCACTCTCATGCCCACTTTGAGCTTCTCAAAGCCCCTGTTCAGGACACTGTTTTCATGAAAATAGACCTCACTGCCGTCAAGCCTGGCAAGAAAACCGAAACCCTTATCAGGAAACAACGAGGCTATCTTGCCGTGAGGGGTCTCCTCGTGGCGCTTCACCTCCCTGCGCTGCTGATCAACGAATTCCTCAAGTTTGCGCCTGGCTGCTGCAAATGAATCCCTGATTGCTACATATAAGTCTTCATTCGGCTCGCGCTTGATCACGATCTCGCTGCCGGGCACCTTCAGATCAATATTGACATTGTAAAGCCTGCCGTCATGGGAGCGCCGGTTGGGAGAATCTACAACCACCCTGCATTTCATGATCTGATCACAAAACTTCTCGAGCTTTTCGACCTTTTCCGTGATTTCTGACCTGATTGCCTCGGTGAGTTCAAAATTACGCGTTGTGATCTGCAATGAAAGCTTCATACGCCATCCTCCCTGTCTTATATATTTGTTCCTGATTCAATCCTATCAGCAGGAAAATGGCCTGTCAACGCATACCTGACTATTATCTGAAGCTCTGATCCTCGGAAGGAAACAGGCCGTCCTCAACCTCTTTTTTGTATGCCTGCATTGCAGAGACGGCGTCCTGCTTCAGGTTTGCGTACCGCTTGATAAACTTCGGGACAAAGCGGTCGAAAAGCCCCAGCATATCATGCAGCACCAGCACCTGGCCGTCGCAATGGGGCCCTGCGCCGATGCCGATGGTAGGAATCGAAAGGGCCTTTGTGATCTCCCGCGCAAGGGAAAGGGGAATGCCCTCAAGGACAACAGAAAAGGCGCCTGCCTCCTCCACAATCCGCGCCTCTTCGAGCAGTTTCTTTGCCGCACCCTTGCCCTTGCCCTGCACCTTGTACCCGCCCATCCTGTGAATAGACTGGGGAGTGAGGCCGATATGGGCCATAACAGGTATGTCTGACCTTGTCATTGCCCTGATCCTGTCTGCTATCTCAGAGCCGCCCTCGATCTTGATTGCAGCAGCGCCCCCTTTCTTGAGGAACCGTCCGGCATTCCTTACAGCATCCTCAACGCCTGCCTGATAGGACATGAAAGGCATATCACCGATCACAAGCGCATTCCTGACTGCGCGTGAGACCATCCCCGTATGGTAGATCATCTCATCCATGGTTACAGGCAGAGTATTTTCGAGCCCCTGCACGACAACGCCCAATGAGTCGCCAACAAGCACTGCATCTATGCCTGCCTCATCCACGATCTGCGCAAAAGGATAGTCATATGCAGTAAGCATCGAGATCTTCCTGCCCTCGGCCTTCTTCTTCAGAAAATCCTGCACTGTTGTCTTCGGCATTTCAGCCTCCCACTTTATGGATTTTGTGCATTATAACCGCCTGCGCTGTCAGGTAGCAAGTTAGACCTCGTATCATAGGCACGCCAGCTCAAACAATGCTTTACTCGTGAAAATGATCTCAGTCAACTGTGACTTACGCACCTTTTCTTCAGGGCGGGGTAGATGGCAAGGATAGGTTCGATATAGCGGGGGAGCTTGTGGCTAACCAACATGCTGCTTTAAATTATTTCAGCAAATATGTGGCTTATTCAGCAGTATTTCTCTTTGTCTTCAGTGTCTTTTGCATCTTTTCGATGGCAGGCCTAATTTCCGGCAACTTCTCTGATGCGACCTGCCAAACTATCTTGTAGTCTATCCCGAAGTAGAAATGGGCGATCTTATCCCTTATCCTTGCCATAAATTTCCAAGGCAACTCCTCGTAATTATCCCTGACAGACTTCGGGATATTCTTCGTAGCCTCGCCTATAACCTGAATCTTCCAGACAACAGCACTCTTTGTCTTTTCGTCTTTCAGGAACTCCTTATAACTGAGATTCTCTATGAACTTCTCTACCGCCTTGATCGCATCGAGGATGTCTTTGACAAACAGCATATATTCTCGTGTCATACGTAAACAGCTTCCTTTAGAATCCGCTTCCTGAGTTCCGGACGAATCGCCTCCTTGCGCACTAAATCAACCTTTTTTCTGAGGAGCTTCCCCAAATAGTCTTCGAGTTCCATATAGAGAAAGACATCTGGCATGCCAGAAAAAGTCACAAGGATGTCAACATCACTCCGTCTTTTCTGTTCGCCGCGAACAAAGGAGCCGAATATGCCTATCTCGCGCACACGATACTTCTTTGCCACTTCAGCCTTGTGCTCCTTCAGAATCGCCTTAACTTCTTCAACGTTCTTGATCGTTTGTTTCATAAACCTATTCTATCAGTTTTGGTTTGAGTTTGAGAACATTCCCTGCAGACTTGACAGTTTCTTGATATAGTCATTTTCAGGAAACTCTTTCTTCAGCTTGGCGATTTCCCCAGGAATTGTATGGATTTTGTGCATTATAACGAGCCGGCTTGTTCCGTGGCAAGTTTGGCGCCCTCTCCGAAAAAAAAACCGGCCTTATCCTTACCGTATGTTTATATTGACGCAGGAAGTGCCTGCTTGATATATTAAGTGCACTTTATTCTTCTGGAGGGGTCTAAGTGAATAAGGATATCCCGTCCACCTTCACATTGAAGCCGCAGACATGCCAAAAGCTGGTTATTGAGTGACATGGCAGATTGCAAAACATCTATTTGCATATACAGAAAAATATTTGATTGGGAGTTCAAATGAAAATGATATTTGACTATCTAAATGACTTAATCACCCGCGGTGGGCCTGAACCGTCTGACTATGGCGACCTTTCCGCATGCTATAGCCACATAGGTCAACTGGTGCTTGATGGTGAAATCCACCTCAAAGACTTGAATGACAGATGGAAGACCCTAGGTGAACCTTTCAATTCCCTAAGTACCATGCAGGGCTTCGTAATCGCCAAGCCTCACGGTTATCCTGGCGATTTTGAAGTCATTGATCGAATCTATCAGAGATGGGTTTCTCCTCACAGTCATCTCGTCAAGTGGGATAGATACTTCCATACCCAGCCAGCAACAGAAGCAGTCCGTAATCGAGCACGTTACCTCAAGGACACCGTTGATCGCATATATCGAGAGAGAGAGAGAGAGAGTGCAAGTGCTGAATCTCGGTAGTGGGCCCGGCAGGGATCTGTCTATGTGCATCAATGCCAGTCATCTCAACTTGGAACTCGACTGCGTGGATCATGACTCGCGAGCAATAGAGTATGCGAAACACCTTTTGCGTTCGTGTTCCTGCAGGGTTACTTTTCACTGCACCAATGCATTTCGACAGCTCCCTTCACGCAAGTATCGCTTGATATGGTGCGCTGGGCTCTTCGACTATCTCGAAGACAGATTTTTCGTGGTGCTACTGAAGAGGCTTCTCAAGTTCCTCGATGATACCGGTGAACTCGTGGTTGGTAATTTTTCAGAGACGAATCCGTCTAAAGCATTTATGGCATGTGGTGGGTGGCTTCTGAAACATCGCACTGAACGGCAACTCGTGGCTTTGGCAACAGAGGCCGGCATCTCCCCGGCAACCATACAGATAAAGAGCGAATCCACGGGCGTAAACCTATTCATGCACATCAATAGAACACCCACCCAGGCATTACACCAATCAAGGCTGTGCCGTACCGGTGACCGCTGACGATAGGGGTCGCTTCGCTCCACCTATTGCGGAACTGAGAAGTCCACATCGTCCCATGAATTAGTCTTCTCAAAAACAGTTACAATATGACCGGAAAACGTTGACATTGTGTAGCCTCAAGGCTACAATAAGCAAATGCGCGAAATTCGCAAAACCGACATATACGTCCAATGGCTTGACGGTCTGCGCGATATCCATGCACGTTCACGCGTTCTGGCTCGCGTTGAACGTTTGACTGATGGGAATCCAGGGGATGTGAAGCCGGTTGGCGAAGGTGTCTCGGAGTTACGAATCGACTATGGGCCCGGTTACCGGGTGTATTTCACGATGCGCGGGCGCACACTGATAATATTGCTTGCCGGTGGTGACAAGCGCACGCAACCCGCAGACATTAAGACGGCATTACACTTGGCGCGCAATTTATAGGAGGAGCATATGAGCAAGACCAATGTTAAAACCAAAACAACTCGCTACGATGTTGCAGAGCATCTTCGCAATCCGGAAGAAATGGCCGCTTATCTTGAGGCATGTTTTGAAGAAGCCAACGGCGACGCTGCCTTCATAGCAAAAGCATTGGGCGACATTGCCCGCGCAAAGGGCATGGCGCAGGTCGCGCGTGATGCGGGCCTGTCACGTGAAAGTCTTTACAAAGCGCTTTCCGGTGAACGCAGTCCGGGATTCGACACCATCCTCAAGGTCATAAATGCACTCGGCTTGAAGTTGCATGCCGAAGCGTCTCACGGTTGATTCTGAATTCCAGCCAGCATCTTTACATGGTTCGCTTCGTATAGACTCAAAGGCTCAACTCCCATCGCACATAACCCCCGGCGTCTGATCCCTTGCTTGTAAGCAACGCTGGTCAATAGGTATACTTTCTTCATGGGCGAGTATCAGCAGTTTCAGCCATTAACCAGAGAGGACAGGATAACTACGGTCATGTACAGGGCAGGCATATCCCTGTCCACAGTTCTGATCGCAGTTGCTGCATTCATCGCTGTTTCTCCCGGCATGCAGAACCTGCCTCTTATCTCCTCCGGAGCAGGCGCAAACATCATCATCCTTTCGCTCTATTTCAGCGTGGGCCTCAGCGTCTTCTTTATCCATCTTTATATAGGCAAGTTCCACCGGATACTCAAAAAGATATACTACCTTTCGATCATCTGCCTGGCAGTCATGTTTCTGCTTGGCAAGGGCAGTCCGGCCTCATTGCTCTTAAGCCTGCCGCCTGCAGGGGCGCTCCTGCTCATACCGCTTTCGCTCTGCCTGGGCTTTGTCACTGCAAAGGAGGCCTTCTGCTTCAAGCTTTTTGAGGGATACCTCCTGGGCATGATCATGCCTGCATATCTTTTCTTCTACGGCATTGGTCTGCTGGATCATAAGGCTGCTGCATACGGCCTTGCCCTCATAGCTGCCATGCTCGTTTTTTTTATGTTCAGGAAGGTCTTTATGCCCCTGCACTGCGACATCGGCGACAAATCAGCCTACCAGCCCTGAGCCCTACCGAAATAGTTTTGCCCCCCTCTTCTTTAGCTCTGCTGCCGGGATCAGGTACCTGCCGTCCTTGAGGATGCCTTCAAACTTGATCGGATAGCAGCTGCCGAAGCCATCCTCAATAACAGTCAATGGATAGCGCTCATTGCAGGCCCTACAGACAACAGAGCCGCTCTCAAATCCGAAGCCCCTCTTTTGGTGATAACATTTCGTGCAGGCGTCAAAAAAAGAGATAACCCTGTCCTCCATCTTCAGAACAAAGAAATTAATCTTCGCTCCATCGAAAGAATGAGAATAATACTGCGGGATTCCGGGCTGAAGAGCGCTGATCTTTATGGCTATATCCTGCCCATCCAGCGGAGCCTCAGGATAGGCCAATGGCCTGGCGCATGACGCAACAGCAATCAGCAGAAAGAGCATCCGGATGAGCCTAAGACTCCTGCAGAGTCCGGATGCAGTTCTGCCGAATGTTTCAATAACAGTCTTAATGTTTATGCTCCGGCATCTTATGCTGCATCTTCTTTGCCTTCCGCTTAATCATCACTCTTCTCCTATCATCTTTATTATGCCGATTCTAAAACATTATTTGAATGCCTGCATTAATTACCCGTGTAGTCTTCATCTGCAGGCCGTTCAGATTCTGATATAGCGGAAACCCGCCCTCTATGCCTATACTGACAGGCCCCCTGTGCAGGCTCACCCCAATCAGGCCATCCAGCCGCTGTCCGCCGTAGTTGTCAGGGTCTGCATCAGGCATGGGCGCCCCTTTCTTCTTGTCGGGATCGAGCAGCTTGTCTATCTCAGGGTCATGTCCTTTTATCCTGCCCGTATAGCCATAAGCGAGACGCAGCCAGGCTGTAAGAGGCCCCATAGCGCGCTGAAGCCAGCCTGTCACCTTGATGCTGTCGCCATACCTCCAGTTGTTTTTATTGTCTCCCGTATGCCAGTTATACATGACCTGAGCGCCCCAGTTCCACCTGGCATCATCACTGAGAGAGCTATAGGTAAGCGCCGGTTTTAGGTCGTATGTTCCCGATCCTGACTGCATATCGTATGGCTGGCGATAGGGCGGTCTGTTCATTGTCACAAATTCATTGTCTATAGACCCTGTCGGAAGACTGAGACCAAGACTGCCTGTCAGATGATTGTTAATTCTGTAAATGCCCCTGATCTCAGTGTCTCCAATTCCACTCGTTCTCATTGGAGGCTCCTCAGTCATGCCCTTGTCCATCTTTCCAGGTCCCATATCCATGAGCATATTCATCTTATTGTCCAGATAGCTGGCCATGGCCATGACTGTCAGCCGGTCCGTAATGCCGTACATGGCCATAACCATATGCATATCCATCGTCATATCAGTCGGGATCATCATATAATTATATGGTTTTCCCTGCCGGTTATACCCTACACTGTCCAGACCAACATCAGAAGTCCCATCTCGAAGTCCCTTCATATTCATGCGCATAAACTTATAATTGAACATCCACATGCCTGCAGGATGGGTATGGTATATATCGTCGCCAAACCCCGGATTAAAGAGCATATGGGCGCCTCGCCCCATATTATGACCGGCATGCTCATGTCCCTTGTGGCCCGTCTTAACTTCCCTGTCTGCTTCTTCCTCGGCCGCCTTCATTGCCTGATCAAACAGGGCCGTCCTGCCGCCGTATTCCTTCACAAAATTCTGCGCCTCTTTCTCGTTGGCAAAGGCCCATTTGGCCACAGGTGTCATGACACCCTGCATGCTGCCTCCGATTACCCATGTTGCAGTCCTGGCGTCAATCAGCCCTTCTGTCTTGTAATCGGCAACCATTAAGGACTTCACCTGCCTGCCCCTATTTTGCTTCAGTTCAGCAGCTGCGCAGTGAATACTGCATACACCAACTGAAGCGCCGTCATCATAATTGATCAGCATACGGCTTTTTGCAAATGCAGTACGGTCCATTCCGCATACCCCGCAGGTCTTCGGACTTTCAACCGCGTCTGTCGTCCCGGCAAAGGCAGTTGCCCACAAGACCACCTTGAACAAAAATATAAGCGCTGCGATACTGCTCTTCTTCATGATGATTCCACACCTGTTTTGATCTGATTTCATTTCGCTAACCTCTTTAATGTTATATTTCCCTGCCAGAGGGGCTTCTGTTATCTCCCTGCCGCGTCTCTGCGATTTTATCCCAGGACGACTGATAACAATGCTTTTGACCGCCGGAGACAGGCCGACAAACAGTTCAATAAAAAAATGGGCCCCGCATTGGAGTTATTTTTCAATAAGCGCCGAAGCGGGGCCGAGTTTAAACGGGGAGAAAAGTCTGAAGACAGACCCTTCTCATGCAGGGGAGAGCCTGCATATCAAAAAGTACATTGCCCGGGAACTTCGGAACGAACGGTCAGATCTGCGGGGGACGGTCTTTTGCTGAAATAATTACAGAGGGATGAAAGACAGAATCCGAAACGTCAGCGTATTCTGAAAAAACCGGATGGAGGATATTGAGAGGGCCTTCCTGGATCGCAGGGCTGTCTGCGTTAAGTGCCATAAAGGAGGCTGATTTGCTGCAGACATCAAGCGCAACAAGGAATGTGCCGTCCCCGGAAGGCGATGCAGTAATCGTAATCGGCAGACAGAGAGCAGAAAACAGAATCATCAAGAGAATCAATGCAGTCCTTTTCATGGACATTATTCTGCCTGCTGGTTCAGATCCCTGTCAATATCAAATTGTAATTACAAGCAGAGCATACCTATGCCGTGCACAGCGAGAAGCTGACGCCGGACCTGTAAAGACAGAAAGACCCTTGATTCAGAATTCCCTATTTAAATTACAAGACTACTGGAGCCTTAATATATCTCCGCGCTTAAGAGCTGCATTGCCTGAACTCGTGTAACCGATAGAATATTTTTCCTGAACCTCTCGAACCTCAACAGTGCCGGCAAGTTTTTCATCTGCCCCAAGCTTCAGGCCTGTATCAGGGTCTACAAGGTCTTCCCCCTGCGAATACGCATACATGACTGTGCCTGTCCTGACATTCATATTCGAGCCGATATTGATGTACACCTTATTGCCCTCGATCTTCACAATCTTTGCTGTAAAGGGAACTGTCTCCATCGTATCAACAATAAATTTCACTGCGCTCTCAATCGCCTGTCTTGTTGCCTGTCCTATAGGCGCATTCTTAAACGAATCAGCTCCAAAGTCAACAATGCCTCTTGAAACGCCAAACGCCACGCCTGATGATTCAGCCTTGCCGACTGCATTGTGCGACACCAGCACCTGCCCGCTGCTGGAGTCAATCACACGGATATCAATGCCGACATGGGCATTCGATGAGTTGCCTCCGATCCTGAATCCGCTTATGCTTAGGCCTCCTCCTCCGCCTGACTCTGACTGCTCGAATTCAGTTACTGCGCCGCGTATCAGAATCTGCGCCCCAATAACCTGGCCAACCTTTGCAGCAGTCTCTTTTCTGACCAAGCCGGTCTGCCCCAGTTCCTGCTCGCCCAGGACTTCCTGCAGCGCCTGGCGTTCCACAACAACGAAACGTCCAGTCTTGATAAGCGCAGTTGCTAATTGGTCGGCCATGCCCTCGCCGAGGTTCCAACTGCCATAGGTTCCCCTCACCTTATTATCAAATTTTGTGACCGCAATCCGTTTTTTTGGTCCGGTATAAGATGCTGCAGACTCAAACGCATGCGAGACAAGAGCAAAAACTGAAATAAAAGCCAGAACTGCGCAGAATACTATTACTTTTCTCATTCATTCCTCCTGGTTGCTATGATATCAATGGTATTCATTAAATATAATGCATAATGATCAACAGAGCCTCTGCTTGCCTGTGCCGGATCAAGGAATATTCATCTGCATCAATGACCTATTGGTCTTTACATCCCAGCTATCTAATCTCTGTAACAACCCTTACCATACCTGAAATAGTATCCGGGCGGACAGACCCTGCCCCGACTCCACCATGCCCTGAAATCAGCAGATCTCAACAGCAGTTGAAAATAGGCAGAATCCCTCGGATAACAGTATTCGTAAGCCCTTTGATAGGGATTATAACAGAGAGGGTATGCTGCAGAATCAGTCCCCTGATCAGTCGTAATCCTCTTGCTTTCCGGAGCAGTCAGATAATCCCTCGGCTGCGCCAAACCATAAAAGCCGCTGTCACGGCCGGCATGTCCTGACCAGGGTCCCATATCCTGGAATTCATCTCCCAGATTCATTGCCCGTTGGATGCTGTCAGATGCCCTGCCGGATGAACTTATGTTTTCGGCGCTAAGCAACCCATGCGATAAAACCATGCATATTAAAATTACAATAGCTTTAGATGACAATGCCTTCATTTAGTTGAGACCTCGCATGTAATTAAAACAGGAATCAACTTCAAATATCAACGCCATGATTACCTCACCTCATTCCTGTGGAACAGGCAAGTCTATCAGGGTCTGAAAATTTGACTACAGCCACCCTGCCTGCTGAAGCAGGCGTATACTCCCACCGGCACTCAGCAAGCTTCTGCCCGTTTCTGCCTGCTATGAATTTGACAAATCCTCCACCGCCCGGAACCTTGATGCTTACTGTCTTTTTTCCGTTTGGAGCCAGTTTGTTCTGAGGGCCGAAATTATCCTGTCCTTCAGCAAATATATGGACATTGTCTGTTGACCTGTTTTCAAGCTCAGCCATCACTCCATCAGAGGCCTGTCCTGATGTCTTTCCAGCGCCTGCCCTGTACCCCTCGTCAAAGCCGCTGTACAGACAAGAACCCCATTTCATCTTATTATCCTGATTCATGTAATCCTGGCTCATGGTCAGGCAGGCAGACGTCATCCTGTTGCTGTTCTGCTTTGCCTTCTGGCCGCATGTGTATCCTTCCTTATAAGCAGCCTGCTTCTCTGCTGGGTTACAATCAGCCTTTGTTTGATTACTGCCTCCGCCATCTTTATAGCCGCCATCTTTATAGCCGCCGTCTTTATAGCCACCGTCTTTGTTTTTTACCCACTTCTGCCAGTCTTTTCCAGCATTTCTGCTGCCATCTGAAATATAAGGATCATAGCTCAGGCCATCAGCAGAATAGCCCCCTGGTTTTCCGGGGCTGCTCGAATAGGATTCAGGTTGTATGACAGGCGCCTGTTTGCTGTCCACCTTCGGATCAGACCGTCTGCCTCCCTTCACACCGTCACGGTAATCATTGCCTAACTGATCCACCATGGCAGTGTCAATCTTCCTGCTGCCGCTGCTGCCTGCATTGGCGTCTTTTGTCGGATCATAAACCGCAATCTCAGGCGGCTTTGAAGTGCCGGCTGTCGGCTGGGCAGACTCTGGTTTCTTATCAGCTTTCTTTTCCTTGCCGGCCTTCACATTAAGGTAGACTTTCTTTGAGTCACTGTCTCCACAGGAATCAACCACAGTCACAAAGAAGGCATTTGCACCAATATTCCGAGCCTGATAGTCTATGGTAAAGCCCCGCGCCTCTGACTGCTGTGTATAAGGGTAATCACCTGTCATATCGGCTGAAAAAGGCGGCTTACCACCTTTTATGGACATATTCAGCCTAACTCTGCCGCCGACAGTCACCTCTTCAGGTTCGGCGCTGAACTCAATAGAAAGAGGATCAGCATATTTCATCGCAGTATCGAGAATGCCTTTGATCTTCTCCTGCTGGCAATCGCACAATCCTGGCGATGAAAGAAGCTTTTCAGCGTATTTAACGGCACGGGTATCACATATGACAGACGCTGAAGACTTCTTCAGATCTTCCTGGTTTATATATGGGGATTTCTCGATAAATCTCCTGGTTTCGTAATCTGTAAGTTTCCCCATCTCCATTGAACTCATGGCCGGATTGCCTGCACATTGCATCTTTGCCCTGGACAATGCATCCTTAAACGGATCCAAGATCCTGTTTTTTTCAGGTATGGATCTGGGTGATCCGACAGCTGTGCCGACAGTCCATTTATCGGCAGATGCAAACTCATAAATTGTGAGCGAGTTTGAAGCAGGCGTAATCTTTTCACTATTGATTCTGTCGCACTCACAAACCCTTCTATCCCTGATAAGGGCCATGCATGCCGGTATTTCACTCTTCATGATCCGCCAGTCTTCCCGCCATTTCTCAAAATTGCCGATCAACCGCTGAATGGTTTCACCAAGCGGGCTGGACTTGCCTGCGGCATAGAAATCAGCAGCCTTGCGCAAAAGATAAAGACCATCGTCAAATTCGAGGTCCGTCACAATATTCAGGCTTGTCTTTGCCATAATAATGGCGAATTCGGCAAGGATGTTCATTGTCTCGCCCGAGGCCTTCCTGTCAGGCATAAAAGTCTCGGCCATTCTTACAAGCCCTAATGCCTTATCGGGATCCCCCCGCCTGTTTTTCTCTTTGACCATCCCGACATAGGTCATAGGGACGCTGCCCTCAGGAGACCGGGCATATAGCAGTTGAGCTATTGATGCATTGTCCGAAATATTGGCTGCAAGCTGTATATAGCCGCCTATACTTCGGATGCCGCTCTGTTCAGACTTCTTCTGAAACTTGTCTGGGTTGGGTCTGAGGTATTCTTCTATAATGCTCCTTGCCTCATCAATGAATTTCTTGTAAAGTTCGTAATTGTCTTTATAAATCTGCTCTCCAAGCTTATTGGCATCAACACCGGCAGCAGATGCCGCCCTGTCAAAACATTCCCCTGATGAAACCATAGGCACCCTCCACTCTCCCCCGAGAACTCCGGAGCAGACGCATCCCCTTGCCGGGTCGTATTTCGACCCCCCGCCTACAGTCGGGTTGCAGGCACACCTGCAAAGATCGTTGTACAGGCCTGACTTGTCCTTGTCTGTCAGCAAAGAGAAGTCCTTGCCTTGTGGCTTTGCAGGAGGCGAACCTGCAGGAGGCTCGGGCGGTTTCGATGCAGCATCGCTCTTTTTTGCATTAGCGCAGTCGCGTGACAGCGACTCAATCACTTCGTCACAGGTCTTCTCAAGGAGAGGTCTCCTATGCTGATTCAGCACTCCCCTCTGAAACTCAAGAGATGATATCTCATAGAGTATATCCGCCCTTTCAACAGCCTCCTGTTTTGCAAATTCAAGTTCTTTATCAAAAAAAATCTGCCATGCAGTGCTCGGATTTAATCTGTTGTAGGGATGTTTGGGTCTATATCCTTCAAGTTTCTGGCCATATTTGACCGTGAGGTTATCAAGGTTCTTTTCGTGTGAAGATATCTTTGATTTCAGGTCAGCTTCTGTTCGGTCAACCCCGTCTCTGCTCATGCCCCTCGTTTTTTTGAATATCTCGTTTGCAGCCTGAATAGGCGCTGCAGAGCTTCTCTTCTTAAGCTCTTCTTCAACAAGCGAACTGAGCTTAATGCCTATAGTAAGGGTAGGATTAACGGCCATCCCGATCAGGTATTTCTGGATGAGGGCGCTGAAAACAACCCGCAGTCCCATATCTTTGCTCTCGCCGGCAAAGTGGCCTAAGGTCCACTCGCCTTTTTGTCCTTCCAGAAAAAGTTTAAGCTCAACAGAGGCCTCGCACGGGTTGGGAGCGGATTTTATTATGCCTGCTGCCGCCGAATACGTGCCTTCCCTGTAAGCATTGCCCGAGGTGACCTCTGACAGGTTGTCAGGCAGGGGCAGGCACTTTTCCTTGTACTGCTGAAGCGTAACAAAGAGCAATCCTGATGGTGACTCAAACTGGGGGTTCTCACCCTTCACGCCGGTTTGAGGCGGCGCAATATCAGAGGGGATGTCCCAAAGACTCTGAGCATATTTATCAGACTGCCGGCCCTGGGCTATACTTACATCTGCAAGAGACAGAAATAGAGCAAAAAGCATGATTACACTGCAGTGAATTCTTCCTGTTTGACCATCTCTTTTCATAGGCGCTCCTCTGACTTGACCGAAACCGCCTTAAGTTTAATCCTGCACGGCGTCACAATGGGTTTCTCCAGCCTCAAGCCGGTCAACCTGAACAGAGCTGTTTCCTCTGCTCTGTTCAGACTATTTATCATTGCTTGGGAGATCGCTTTCTGCAAAACGAAGCATAGGCACAGGCACATAAAAGCCTTCCGAGACAAAGATCAGAGTCCTTTTCAGCCCCTCTTCCAAAGGCATGGATCTGAAGACAAGTGAAACCTCTTGTCCGGGGCCAAGATGCATAGACTCTCCGTCAGGGGATTGTACCTTTCCGAGAACAACAGATTCGTCTGATTTTAGAGCGCTTACAAGCTCCAGAGACGACAGGGATATCTTTTCAGTTATTGTGTTGCCCCACAAAACAGATACGATCCTGTGGAACTTCTCCTGTATGCAGCTTGAGGCAACCAGCCGGACCTTCTGCCCTCTGTCCCATTCAGCGCCCTTGTCATCCAGAAGGAAATACACCCGCTGCATCTCATCCCTCGGATAAACCCAATCAACAGTCTGCCAGCCGCCCTGAGGATCCATTCTCTGCAAGGAAAGTTTTGGCCTGCCTGCTGAAGCGGTATGACCCTCACCAATGCCGTCAAGAAAGCCCTGCCAGTCAACGGCAATAATACCGGACGAAAAGGCCTCATTAGGAAGAAGCACCTCTATGCCTTCGTCGTTATACAGGTCAATTCTATCTCCTCCTCCGGAAAAGCGATTGCCGCTGAGGTCATGCATGTCTGCAACCGGATTGAGAGCCGTATAGAGAAACGGTTTTCCATCCCGCGTCATGCCGGCAACAGCAGCCTTGCTGTGGTCAAGCGCAAGAAGCTCGACAAAGTCGGTATAGGAATGCTCGCTTGCCTGTTCCACAATCTTGAGCCGATAGTTGTTATCTACTGGTATGGCATTACGAACGATCCTGTAATAATCGCGGTAAGACCTCTCTTTTTTTAGCTGCTCAGGTATACCCTCGAGTGATGCCTGATGGAGAAAGATACCATCACTGTCTGCAGTGCCCACGCCTTCTGTTTCTGCCCGGACGATCTCTGATGGAGCAATGCGAGCTACAGAATAGATGTCATTTTCCCTGGCATAGGATTCGCCGTCCCATACGTATAGATACGGACATGATCCTTTAAGAACTATCTTGATGCTCTTGCCTGATGGCGCTGTAAAGTTCTGCTTTGTCATCCCGTAGTCCCACTGGGTGACCGAAATAACATAGTCTCCGGCCGGGATTTCCTTGAAGCTGAACCCCCCTCCGGCAGAACTTGTAGTAGACTGGTTCACAGGGCCGGTAAGAGTTACGGTCATGCCGGAGATGTTCTCCTTATACCCCTGCACCGGAACAAGCTGCCCCTGAACAATGATGCACTTCCCGGGAGGCGCTGTTCCCACAACCGTCACGTCAATTCCCTTTGTAGCGGCGGGCGCAGAAGCAGTAGTTGCTCCATCAGACTTTGGCGGCGTCTTTGGAGCATCTTTCGGAGGTTTCCGATCATCCGTCCATTTTGTCCAGTCGGTTCCCTTCTGCTGCCTGCCCTCAGACGGAGGACCGTAGGGCGGATAATACGTGTCTCCGGAAGTCTGATTCGCATCTCTTCCTGACGCATCGCCCGATCTTTGGCCGGATGTATACGTTCCCGGCTGCTCTATCACCTGAGGCGGCTGCTGATCCCTCGCTGAGCCGTCGCGTTTGTCGCCTTTTCCCGACTGCTGAAAATCACTGCCCAGTCTGTCCGCCTGGGCTATGTCCGGATCATCTCCTTTGGCCGGAACTCTCGATTTTATGTTTGGGTCGTCGAGCGGGTTATATCCTCCTGTCTGACGACCCTGTTCACCTGCTTTCTGCTGCTGGCGACGATTTGAATCAAGCTCCCGCTGCTTGCGCTCAAGGTCGCGGTCTATCTCACTGCTTATATAACCGTCGCGTTTCATTTTGTCAAGATCAGCCATCTCGCGCTTGATCCGCTCTTCATCCCTTTTCAGCCTCGCAGCCCGTTCCCTGGCCTCCCTGCGCTCTGACTCTGCCCTCTGCCTGGCTTCTTCAATGCGCTCTGCATCTTCCCTGGCCTTCTGCTCAGCCTCCATTTTTGCCTGCTCTGCCCGGCGCTGCCTGTCTTCAGCCTCTCTTTGCGCATCTTCCCTTGCCCGCTGCCTCGCCTCTTCCGCATCTCTTTGTTGAGCAGCCTTTCTCTCAGCTTCTGCCCGTTTGCGATCTGCATCTGCGCGCCTGCGCTGGCCTGCCTCCATTCGTCTCTTCTGCTCGGCTGCCTCTGCCCTCTGGCGTGCCTTCTGGGCTTCATCCCGATTGCCAGTCGCCTCTGCAGGGGGCTTGTCACTTCGGGGCGGGGCATTCTTATAATTATCATATGCCTCCCTGGCCTTCTGGACACCGGTAATCACAGCCCCTTCGGGATCAACCGGCATATCACCGCCTTTTTCAGCAGCCCTGGCAGTTGTATTTATATTCTGCCTCAGCCTCTGGGCCCTGTCGAGACTTTCATCACTGATATCACCCCCGCTGACGCGGTCAGTTGCATTTCTGTTCTGTCCCATCGTGCGTACAAATGGATATACAACAATCCCTGTTACTGCTATGCCGATCAGCGCAGCGCCTATGATAAGGGGAATGGCCCTCCCTTCGGGGTCGCGGTTAGTTACCGGATTGTTATGCGCAAACGCATAGAGCATCTGGGTGTCGGCCCGGGCAACCTCTCCAGGAAAGGGGTCAGGCTGCAGGAAGGCTCCTACTGCCGGATCATAATCCCTGGCACGACAATAATAAAGGCCTGCATCCTTCTCATACCACATTCCTGCAAAACCAAACGGGTTTGCAATGCCTGTATCAGAAAGGGGCCTGCCAAAGGCGCTGTATTGCGCCTCAGCAGCAATCTTTCCGGACATGTCAGTCATCGCAATTATGCTGGCATTAATGTCATGGTGGTATGCATACCATGCCTTGTCAATCATGGCAAAGAGGGGAAAGTCGAGCGCCGAAGTCGGAACAAACAGACGACTGATCTTTCCGCCCGAATCAGATGTTGCAACAATATGGGAGCCAAAATAGATGAGCCTCTCGACCGAGCCGTTCTTGTCTTTGGACACCCGGCGGCCAAAAGCATCATAGTCCCAACGGATTGATCCTCCCCCCGGCAATGATGCAGAAGTAAGGCTGTTGTTATCATCATATGCGTATTCCATAAGGCCGTTTTCATCTTTTTTTGCTGCCCTGTTGCCTGACGCATCGTACGTGTAACTGACCCTGCCGGCCTCAGAGAGCCGTCGGGACTCATCATACCGTGAGCGCACAATTTCTGCCCCGCCCTCCTGAATGCTGCTCCTGAGACCGCCCGGCAGATAGCTTATAGAGGTGCTGACAGGCCCTTCAGCCAGGACAAGTCTTTTATCCGAATCATACCGGAGCGCGAAACGCTTTCCATCCGGCAGATACTCAATTCCGCCCACCTGTCCTGATGCTTCCCATGAGTACTTTCTGGCTGTGAGCAGCTTGTCTGCCCTCTGATTTGATATAGAGGCTATCCTGCCGCTGTTATCATATGTATATTCGGTTGTCACTCCGTTGGAATAACGTAATTCCTTTATATTTCCGGCAGTATTATAGGAAAACGCAACCTCAGGCCCATCCGTTACAGCAACCCTGACGAGTTTTCCATCTGCGTTATGACTGTATTTCACCATGGTATCGCCGATATGCAGGGTGAAGTCCCTGCCGCTTTTTTCATAGGCTGCCCGCACAGCCGGCATGCTGCCGATCTGTTCGAATACAGGCCTTCCTGCTGCGTCATAGCGGATAATCGTCTTGTCCCTGCCGTCTGAGGCCTCTGTAACACGGCCTGCGGAATCATATGTATATGTATGCACCTGGCCTGTCGAATATCGCTTCTGCCTGAGATAACCGGCAGCGTCATATGCAAACTGAATGCTTCTGCCTGATGGATCGGTCTGAGAGGAAAGTCTGCCGGCCATGTCATAGGTATAATGCCATCTCCCTCCAGAGGAGTCTGTTGCCTGTATCAGAGAGCCGTTTTTATAGATAAAATTAACAGGCGCCCTGCCGTTGATCTCAGCCTCAATAATGCTTCCGAAGGAGTCCCTTCTGTATGATGCCGTCATATCACCGGCCGTCCTTGCGCCCGAGATATTTCCTGATCTGTCATAGGTCATCTGGTATGAGGCCGACCCTGCCTCGTGCAGACCTACTACTGTCCCGGCCCCGTCGTAGTGTGCCGAAATCTGTTCAATGCCCCCGCGCACTACGCGCGAAGGCAGGTCAGCAGGAGTATATTCGATCTCGGTGACCAGCCCTGCAGGGTCGGTAAGTCTTTTCAGATTTCCGCGGGCATCGTATTGCAGCCTGCTGGATAGACCTGCGCTATTTGTGATCGCTGTCGGAAGTCCGAAGGAATCATACTGATAGGAGGTATAAGTTCCCTCAACATCTCTGTAATGCTTTATCAGGCCGTTTGGATAATATTCAACGGCAGACTTTCTGCCTGCCCTGTCCGTAAAACCGGTCAGCAACCCTTTTTCATTATAGACGAAGCGTTCAATCCCGCCTCCAGGGTAACGGATCTCTGAAGGCAGCGGCAGTTTCTGATGGTACACATACTGCCTTGTATGGCTCAATGGATCCGTAACGCTGCTCAGAAGGCCATTCTGGTCATATGTATATTTAGTAACGCCGCCATAGGGATTGGCTTTGGCGGCCAGGCGGCCGTTTTCATATCTCATCTCCCATACGCCTCCCCAGGGGCCGGTAATCTTCCTGTGGCTGCCGGTTGTGTCCTGTTCAAAAATCCATTGCTCATCATCTCCATAGCGGACTATATTTCTGTTTCCCTCAGTATGATACGAAACGAGCAAAGAGCCGCTTGTCAGACGTGTGGCCCGGCCTGATGAGTCATCAAACGTAATCCCTGCAGATCGTCCGTCCGGATAGGTGATCTTGACGAGCCTGCTGTTATGGTCGCTTTCGTAGAGGACCTTCGTGCCGTCAAAGCGGACAGCCCCGGCAAGCCTGCCATGGGAATCATACTTGTAATAAGCCTTCCTGCCTGCAGAATCCTCGATTTCTGAGATGCGATAATCGCTCCACGTAATCTTAAGCCACCTTCCTGTGCTGCTCAAGACACGGTTAATCCTGCCGTCTTCCCTCTCAAGAGTGACGGTATTTTTTCCGGAATCGCTTATGCGTAGCAGGGCGCCGGAGATGTCAAAGAACCTCTCCTGTCCTGACGGAGATGAGAGCATATATGAAGAGCCTCTTTTGACGAGTGTATGTCCCGGCATATCAGGGCATCGGTATACGCCGCTGGCGCCTTCCCTGAAAAGCAATGGGGCGCCGAATTCATCCTGGTAGATCACCTGCCTTTCATCAAATAAAAGGCGTGCTCCGAATTTCCATGTCCAGCCCGGACCAAAGTCCCCCTGTGCTGCAGCAAGGTCTGAGGAATATGCCCTTGTGACCTCAAGCGGCAATATCAGGTCATTGTTTGGCATGTCTTTTTCGCTAAAGTATAATGCTCCTGACCAAGGACTCACCTGAAGCCCCTGCAGGACGCCCATATGGGCAGTCTCAGAGGCTTCGCGGGGAGGCAATAACATTGCATTGGAAGGCAAAACCAAGAGGCACTGCTGAACAAAAAACAGCAGTGTAATTATGGCGATACGTCTTAAGGCACTCATCACGAATACCTCCATTTTCAGCCGGATACAGAAGGCAGTTGACTCTGCCTTGTATCGGTCAGTGCGCTACGGTTCCAGAACCGCCTTTACATCTATCCTGTGGGGCGTTACATTTGTCGGTTCAAGCCTGAAGCCGGTAAACATTCTGTTTGCCAGTTCATCAGCGATATTGGACGATTTTCCTCCATAGTCGAGCTTTAATTCAGCGACTCCGCCGGTAAAGCTTCTCTGATGTACTGCCTTTACGCCCTGCGTCTCTTTTTCGAGGATCTTCTTTACAGCAGACAGATGCCTGTAAGAGACCAGGCCGCTTATCATAACTGTAATCTCCTGGGACCGGCCATAAACGTCGCTGCTCCATTGCTTCACTATCATGGCGATCAGTTCATCAGAGATCTTCTCCCCCGCCTCTTTGATTGCAAGCGCGCCGCCCTGTAATTCATCCATATGAACCTGTGCGCCCTGCGCGCTCTTTGATGCTATAATCTTGCCGGTATCAGTCCTGATAACTTTGGCCTGCAATGTCGCCTGAATTGACTGCATATTGGTTCCATAAAGCTTGCCGCCTGCATTTTTCGAAAAGGCCTTGCCTGTGATAACGATCTGGGCCCCGTATTTCAGGCCTTCTGCAGCGGCTGCCCTGTCGTCGCCCTCGAGTATCCGGAGCGCCTTGTCACGCGTGATATTAGCCCTGACCGTATCGGCGTCCACAACATTAAACCCGGAATTGAGCAGTTTTTCGATAATCGTTGATTCGGCCTGCCCGACCGCCTCTGAGCCGGTCGTTCCGTACAGCCCGCCGACCTTCTCATCAATGATCACCATCACCTTCGGCTTTTCGGCCAGAACGTGCAGCAGGCCGAGGGCGCTCAAATCACTCGTCAGATCAGCCCTGCCGATCTCTGCCTGCACCCTGACACGGTATAGTTCTCCCTCAGGTCCTTCAGAGAGAATCTTGTATCTTTCGACATAGCCGGATGTCCTGGCGAGGATCTTGTCATGAATCACCTTATAGTTGTCGGTCATGGTGTCGGATGAAACCATGGTGCCGACTGCCTGTTCTACCGCCTTTCTGAGGGCATCATCAATGGCCTTATCCCTCGCAATAACAGTATTCCCACCGGTAATTGCAGCAAAACCGCTGGCATTAATCATCTCCCCGGCCATGGCTGCCGATGCCTGCAGCCAAAATAAAATTGTAAGCATTGCCAGGAGAAGGCCGCGTGCTCTGCCGAATTTCCGGATCATGGAAAGATTCTCCTGAACTGGCTGTCAAGGATGATCTCCATCTCTATCTCGACGCTGCCGTCGCTGAGATGCCTCGTATCTACGATCTTTGCACCCTTGATGTATGCATCAACCCGCGCGCGTATTGTATCATTCTGGGCGACAAAGTCCCTCACTGTTGTCTGGGAATTGATGGTCACTCCGTAGGCCTCTTCAAGGAGGTTCCTCATGGCGTCAACCTTTGCTGCGCGCTCAGCCATCAGCCTCGCCTGAGCCTGATTCACCGCATTGGCAGGAGGAGCTCCCCCGCCCCTTGCTGTTACACGGAAAGGAACCCATTGCTCCCTCTGGAGGGGTGCGTCATATGCCGGACCAACCTCCCCCATAGGACGTCCTTCCCGCACTCCATACGTCTGGCATCCAGTCAGCGCAACGGCAATAAAAATACCTGTTATCACAATCACTTTCATTAAAACACCTCCTAAACTACTTGAAGTTTTCTATTATTTACCGATCCGGGAATATACCAAAAAAATGGTCCATCTCGATCTCGACCTCTGTCTCATAGCTGCCGTCGCCGAGCGACCGTTCAGAAATCACCCTTGCGCCGCGTACAAATGCACCGACCCTGGCCTTTATGTCATCGCTCTGGGTCACAAAATCCCTGACTGTTGTATTTGACCTGACGGTCACACCATAGACTTCCTCAAGGAGATTCCTTAAGGCATCCATCTTGGCAGCCCTTTTTCCCATAAGAGCCCTCTCCGGCTGCGACATGGAGGGATCATGCGGCTCCACACCATGGCCCTTTGCCCTTATGACATCGTTTGTGCGTGCAGGAGGCATATACCCTGATACGGATTCTCCTCCTGAGGGTGCGCCGTAACCAACGGCCGTGAAGACCTGCCTGTCATAAAAGAGCCTGCGGCCCAGGATGTCTTCTACAGTTCCAAGTGTGATCTCGACTGTCACCTCGGCCGTGCCGTCCCGTCTCTCTCTATAGTCAACCTCGCGGGCGCCCTGTATCACAGTAGCAAGCCTTGTACGGATGGTATCGGATTCTGTCACAAAATCACGAACTGTCGTTGTTGAATTGACCTGAACTCCGTAAATCATCTCTCCGAGATTTCTTAAGGCATCTGCCTTGGCTGCCCGTTTCGCCATCAGTCTCTGCTGCGGCCCATACTGAGCTTCAACTGCAGGTGCGACAATTGACAGGCAGAGCAGAGCAAACAAACCATACAGACTGCAAGCTGCGAGATACTTACTTGTTCTATTCATGACGCCCTCCGTAAATATTATTTTCAAACCTGACCAGATTTCGAATTATGGAATACCATTCATCCAGGCTGACAGCCCTGGGGCTTCGGCGAAGGCCTGAGCCTGCCATTTCTGATTCAGCAGGCGACTGAACCCTGCCTTTCGGAACTGCTGCCGTGATTCTGATTCCCCCGTCTTTTAGATATTCCTCCTGAATAATCTTCATACCGCTTACAAACCCGGATAGTTCCTCATACTGATAATCAGACCCAGGCGCCTCAGCCATGCTGCCTGCAAGGGAATTCCGGTAAGCATCAACAACCGCTGCGCGTCTTGCCATTAAACGGGCCTGTGAAGCATTCTCTGCCTTGATAGGGGGATACCCGATCCCCTGAACCACTGCTGCCTTCAGGCTGTCTTCTGCAATGCATGTCACTGCAGAAAAAAAAATGAAGCAGATGCAGACCAGGAAGCGCCCCAGGATCCGGCCCCGCGCCTGAAAGTGACCGGTCAGATTCATCTGGACGGACCTATACTGCCGGCATCCGGCGCAGGATCATGAATTTGAGGGTCATCTGAACTGCCCCGGAAGGCTGATAATCCAACGGTGCGGGTCCAACAGCGCCATAGGGAC
>CAYUNK010000010.1:52468-59305 GCA_964446125.1 uncultured Nitrospiraceae bacterium
ACTGCCCCGGAAGGCTGATAATCCAACGGTGCGGGTCCAACAGCGCCATAGGGACTGGAATGATGATAACAGCCTGAAACAGTCATCATAAAGAAACAGCAAGACAATATCCTGAGCAACAGCCTTTGCATCATAACCATCCTGTTCAGTATATTTATAGCATAAACATACTACACTTCGCCTGCAAGTGCATTACAGATCAGGCAATTGACCTTGCGCTATTTTACATAAGTCATACTTCTTTTTAAAGTAGTGCGTCAGCTCAGAGACTCCTGAGTGTGCTGATCAGCGCCTCTGCCTTCTTTAAACTTTCATAATATTCACGCTCAGGGTCGGAATCGGCAACAATGCCGGCTCCTGCCTGCACATATGCCCTTCCCTCTTTTATCAGAAATGTCCTGATAATGATATTAAGATCCATATTGCCGTTAAAGCCTATATAACCGAGAGATCCTGTGTAGGGCCCTCTTCTTTTCTGTTCCAGTTCTTCTATGATCTCCATGCACCTGACCTTGGGCACTCCGGTGATGGTTCCGCCCGGAAACGTGGCCCTGATCACATCAAAACAGTCCCTGCCTTTCGCAAGCTTCCCCCGGACATTGGACACGATATGAATAACATGCGAGTACTGCTCGGTTATCATAAGTTCATCCACATGCACGCTTCCATAGTCGCAGACCTTGCCCATATCATTCCGCTCAAGGTCTATGAGCATGATATGTTCAGCGCGTTCTTTTTCGTTCAGGAGAAGCTCTGCCTTCATCTGATCGTCCCCAACGAGGTCATTTCCTCTTGGCCGCGTCCCGGCAATAGGCCGGGTCTCTACTGAGCCGTCCATAACACGTACAAGTCTCTCGGGTGAGGAACTGACAATCTGATAGCTGCCAAAATCAAAGAAGGCGGCAAATGGAGAGGGATTTACCCTGCGCAGGATCTCATATATCAGAAGGGGGTCAGTGTTGCCGATATCTGATGACAGCCTCAGAGAAAGGTTCGCCTGAAATATATCTCCCGCAGCAATATATTCCTTTGCCCTGCTGACCATGGCCATATAATCCTCTTTATCAGTTTCAGCGCAGACCTCAATGGCCCTTCGGCCGGATTCTCCGGACTGAGCCCCTGAGTCCTGCCCTATCATGGCAGCTATTCTTCTGAACTGCTTCTGCGCCTCTTTATTGAGCTCCTCCTGATTCATGAAGTTATCAGGCAGACCGGCTGCCGCCTCACGCGCCCCAGGGCAAATTATGATCCAGCATTGCCTGTTCTTCCTGTCAAAGGCGATGACTCGGTCAAACATAAAGAAGTGTGCGTCAGGGATTGCAGGATCATCGTCGGCATGACAGGGAAGATCTTCGAAATAGCGGACAAAATCGTAGCTGAACATGCCTGCTGCCCCTCCCTGAAAGGGTGGAAGCCCCTGCAGGGGCGACTGGCGGACAGCCTTCACGATATCCCTAAGACGATAAAGAGGCCTCTGAGCAGAGTATGTCTTTTTTTGAAGACAGTCAATTTCTACAACACTGTCCTTTGCAATAAAGATCAGATAGGGCTCAATACCGATGAAAGAATACCGGGAGATCTGATCCGTGCCTTTCAGACTTTCAAGGAGCATGCTGTTGGCAGAGCGAATCTTCCTATATACTGAAAAGGGGTCCTGATAAGGGATCTCCCTGAAAAGGGGCAGACAATCAAATGCAGGTTGATATCCTTCTTTCACCATTGCTGCTTCAGCCGGCCTCAGGCCCGGGTCATCTCTTCATGGATAAGCCTGATAGCCTGATCCGGATTGTCATGGTTCAGGATAGCCCTTCCCATCACAATATAGTCTGAGCCTTCCTGAAGCGCCTTTTTTGGCGTCATCATACGGTGCTGGTCGTCTGCAGCAGCCCATGACGGCCTGATGCCGGGAGTTACAATAATAAAGCCCCTTCCGCAATGGCCTCTGATCATGGCCGCCTCCTGCGCTGAGGCAACCGCGCCATCAAGGCCTGCCTTAAGGGCAAGGCCGGCAAGATGCCTCACCTGGGTCCTGAGGCTGTGCTGTATTCCGATCTCCTGCTTCAGTATTTCCTGCGACATGCTGGTCAGCACAGTAACTGCAATAATCCGCGGCCTCGGAATATTTTCTTTAAGACAGACATTGACCGCTTCGTCCCTGCATTTCCGCATCATATCAAGGCCGCCGGATGCATGGACATTGAACATAAAGACCCCTGACCGCGCTGCAGCAATGCCGGCCCTTGCAGCAGTATTCGGTATATCATGAAATTTCAGATCAAGAAAGACCTTTTTGCCCTTTTTATGGATTGCCTCGATAATCCTTGGGCCAGCCGCTGTATGCAGTTCGAGGCCGACCTTAAAGATCTCTATATAAGGAGAAAATCTCTCTATCAGTTCAACAGCATAGGCGTAGTCTGAAACATCAAGCGCAAGTATAAGTCTTTCTTTCATCTCCATGACCGCTATATCTTTGGCAGCACAATATCTTTCTGTGCCTGGTATTTGCCCTTTTTGTCTGCATACGATGTAATACAGACCTCCTCTGCACGCAGAAAGACCAGTTGTGCAAGCCCTTCATTTGCATAGAGCCGCACTGGAAAGGGCGAAGTATTAGAGATAGAGATAGTTATATATCCCTCCCATTCAGGTTCAAGAGGCGTAATATTTACGACAACCCCGCTCCGGGCATAGGTGGATTTGCCGAAGCAGATCACCAGAATATCACGGGGAATTCTGAGATATTCGAGCGAACGGGCAATAACATAAGAATTTGCCGGAATTTCGCAGACCCCGCCTATAAAATGCACGAAGTTGTCTTCGTCAAAGTTCTTCGGATCTATCACCTTTCCGGCCTGGGGCTTTGGCACCTTAAAGTCATCGGCAATCCTGATATCATAGCCGTAGGCGCTTACGCCAAAGGATATCACGCCCTCTCTCACCTGTGCCTGTTCAAAAGGCTCTATCATGCCTTTCTCTGCATTTTCTATAATCCACCTGTCGTTTTTGACCATATGATCGTTTCCCCCTGTCGGCCTGATATTATATCACGGACATTATGTTTTTATTGAAGAAGACGTTTTTGAAAGAGTATAATGTCCGCATGGAGAGATGTCAGGTATGCGAAAAACCTCTTGATAACTGCGCCTGCTGCCCTGAATGAGGGCATGTATGCCTCCTGGATCTGGGGGAATATTACTGTCCGGTATGCAGGCCTGAACCGAAGAAGAAGAAGGATTTGATAAATGGGGCTGGGGCTCCGGGGGACAAAAATAATGACCAAGACACCTGAAAGGAGTATTCAGTGGCAGATGATCATTCGTTTGATATAGCAAGCAAGATAGACCTGCAGGAGGTTCTGAACGCTGAACAGCAGGCCACAAAAGAGATATCGCAGAGATTTGACTTCAAGGGAAGCAAAAGTTCGATAGCGCTCAACAAGGAAAAACATGAAATAGTAATCATCTCGGATGATGAGAGCAAACTCAAGACGGTTATAGATATCCTCCAGACCAAGCTGGTAAAACGCGGCATCTCCCTCAAGGCCCTCCAGTACGGCAAGATCGAGCAGGCCTCCGGCAATACCGTGCGTCAGGTAGTGACCCTCCAGCAGGGTATTCCTGTGGAGAAGTCAAAGGAGATCGTAAAGATCATCAAGGATACAAAGATGAAGATTCAGGCAGAGATACAGAAAGACCAGGTAAGAGTAAAAGGTAAAAAGATAGACGACCTTCAGGCCCTGATAGCTCTGTTAAGGGGAAAGGACCTCGGCATCCATATCGAGTTCATTAATTTCCGCTGACCCCGACAGATGTTTAAGGGCTTCTTTTGCAGCAAGGGTTTCTGCCTCCTTTTTTCTGCGGCCTGAGGCAACGCCAAGCTGCCTTCCATTCAGAGATACAGCAACCGTAAATATCCTCTCGTGCTCGTCGCCCTGCTGCTTTATAACCTTATACTCAGGCAGTTTTCCGAGCATCATCTGAGTCTTCTCCTGGAGCTCTGTCTTGTAATCAGAAAAATCCCCGCTCTCGATGGCATGCTCAAGCCGCCCGCCAAACAGACGCCGGATTATCTCCTTCGCCGCCTCAAAGCCGCCGTCAAGGTACACCGCTCCGATGACCGCCTCAAACGTATTGGCAAGTATGGACTTCTTGGTTATGCCTCCTGTTGATTTCTCCCCCTTTCCAAGCAGAAGCGCGTTGCCGAGAGAAAGCTCTTCTGCAATATCGGCAAAGACCGGCTCACTCACAAGATATGACTTGATCTTGGCCAGCACCGCCTCACTTCCGGACTGTTCATGAAGATAGAGCATCTCCACAACGACAAGACCTATGACCGAGTCCCCCAAAAACTCAAGCCGTTCATTATGGCGATCAGTTTTATCCCTGTTTTCGTGATAGTAGGATTTGTGGGTTAGAGCCTCAAGAAGGAGTTGTTTTCTGCAGAAATTATAATGAAGTTCTTTTTCTGCTTTTTCGATATTAGTATTTATATCAGGTCTTCTCAATGCTCAAACTTCTTAAACAGAAGGCAGGCGTTTGTGCCGCCGAATCCAAACGAATTGGAAAGCGCATAGCCGACTGAGGCAGGCCTTGCCGTATGCGCAACATAATCGAGATCACACCCCTCATCAGGGTTGTCAAGGTTTATGGTGGGTGGAAGCTGATTGTTTTTGATGCTTAGCACGCTGATCACCGCCTCAACACCGCCTGCAGCGCCAAGAAGATGTCCGGTCATGGATTTTGTGGAACTGACGGCAAGGTTGTATGCGTGATCTCCAAACACGCTCTTGACCGCATTTGTTTCGAGTTCATCGCCATGTTTGGTTGAGGTTCCATGTGCATTGATATAGTTGACTTCAGAGGCAGCTATGCCTGCATCCTTAAGCGCCATAGCCATGCAGCGCACCGCCCCCTCGCCGCCAGGAGCAGGAGAGGTGATATGATAGGCATCGCCTGTCAGTCCATAGCCGACCAGTTCTGCATAGATCTTTGCATCCCTCCCAAGCGCATGTCCGAGTTCCTCGAGGATAACAATGCCGGCTCCCTCACCCATGATAAAACCGTCACGGTCTCTGTCAAAGGGTCTGCTCGCCTTTTCAGGCTCATCATTGCGTGTTGAAAGGGCCTTCATGGCATTGAAGCCGCCGATGCCCATCGCTGTGATGACCGATTCAGTCCCGCCTGCAATCATGGCATCAGCATCCCCGCGCTGTATGATCTTGAAGGCATCCCCTATAGCGTGGCTTCCTGTGGCGCATGCAGTTGCAGGCGCCACATTCGGTCCTTTTGCGCCGAACCTGATAGAGATCTGGCCGGCGGCAAGATTGATGATAAGCATAGGGATGAAAAAAGGGGTTATCTTCCTGGGGCCCTTTTCGAGCAGGATCTTGTGATAGTGCTCAATCGCAGGGAGACCGCCCATGCCGGCGCCAACATAAACTCCTACGCGCGGCGCATTCGTCTCATTGATCTTCAGGGCCGAGTCCTCCATCGCCATTGTTGTCGCAGCGATGCCGAACTGGATGAACCGGTCCATCTTCTTGATCTCTTTGATCTCGATATAGTCTTCGGGATTGAAGCCCCCGACCTCTCCCGCTATCTGGGTGGGAAAGGCCGAGGCATCAAATTGGGTTATGCGACCGATACCCGACCGTCCCTGCATCAGCCCCTGCCAGCTCTTTTCGACTCCAATGCCAAGAGGGGTAACAAGGCCGAGCCCGGTTACAACTACACGTCTGCTGTTCATTCAGACTGTTTATTTGTTATATAGTCTATGGCGTCCTTGACCTTCTGGATCTTCTCTGCGTCCTCGTCAGGTATCTCGACATTGAAGGCCTCCTCAAAAGCCATAACAAGCTCGACCGTGTCGAGCGAATCAGCGCCCAGATCCTCCACAAATGAAGACTCAGGCGTGATCTCGGCAGCATTGACGCCAAGCTGCTTCGCAATAATCTCTTTTACTTTTTCCTCAACCATTCTACTACCTCCCTGGTGTTTAACTTTAATTTTGTTTCAAAAAAAACAGACTACATGTACATGCCGCCGTTGACATGGATCACCTGGCCGGTGACATACCCGTTTTCCGGCATGGCAAAGAAAGAGACTGCACTGGCAACGTCATCAACAGAACCAAACCTGCCTAATGGTATAGATTTTAACATTTCCTGGCGTATATTTTCACTCAGGGCATCGGTCATGGCAGTGGAGATGAACCCCGGCGCAACCGCATTGGCCGTAATGCCCCTGTTGGCATATTCGCGGGCCGTCGTCTTTGTAAGTCCGATGATGCCCGCCTTTGATGCGCTGTAGTTGGCCTGACCAGGATTGCCCATAAAAGCCACTACAGAAGCAATATTGATGATCCTCCCGTAACGCTGTTTTACCATCACCTTTACCGCCTCTTTTGTGCAGAGGAAGACGCCCTTAAGGTTAATGCCCAACACAAGATCCCAGTCCTCTTCTTTCATCCTGAGCAGGAGGCCATCCCTTGTAACACCGGCATTATTTACCAGTATATCCAGCCTGCCCAAGTCCTTGACCGTTTCCTCAAATACACGGGCAACATCTGTGGATTTCGAGACGTCCAGTTGCGCTGCCTCTGCCCTTATCCCCTTTTGCGAGAGTTCTTTTGCCGTTTCACCTGCCGTCTCAAGAGAAACGTCAGCAATCACAAGGTCTGCTCCCAGCGCCGCAAACTTCTCTGCAATGGCCCTGCCTATACCGCGGGCGCCTCCGGTCACCATCACTACCTGTCCCTTAAGTTCCATAAGACCTCCTGAAAATCGGTGTTAATTTTACCAAAGTACTGCGTTCTTTGCCACTCTTTTCAGTCTCAGGC
>CAYUNK010000011.1:0-58850 GCA_964446125.1 uncultured Nitrospiraceae bacterium
CTTTCAGGATACGGGATTTGTTAGGTTAACTCATGGGCAGGAAATTAATAAGATTCGTCGGTCGTACTGCGTTCGTCGTCTATCTCTGCCTTTCTGTTCTGATGCCGATCACCCACTGCCACGCTGACGAGTTGTGGGCGGAAGATATTGCCTGCAATGCAGGCCGCGCTTCGGATCAACTGCCGTTTCAGCCGGCACATACCTGTTGCGAGCTTCACAGAAACGGCAATACAGCGGGCGATCAACACCATATTCATTTTCTCCTGGACGGTACACTCAGGGCCAACAGGCAGGACACAGACGATATATCTCCTGCGCCTCTGGCCCTCTCAGCCGTTGATGACGCCGATCAAAACCCCTTTATGCAGTGTACCGTCAATGCCGGCGCATCAACTATCTGCTTATATCAGGATGTCATACGCTCCTGGTATTCAGGACTCTCCCCTCCTCTTTCCTAAACAGCATACAATTCCATCAGGTTTTTCAGACAGCAGATCGCTGCGTATTATCGTTTTTTGAAGGGAGGAATGATCATGAGATCACTGATCATCATAGGTTTCCTGTTCATAACAATCTGCCCTGCAGACGCAGGAGTTGTTTTGAGCATGGAAGAGGCAGAGCGTCTGCTATTGGAAAATAATCCTGCTATCAGATCCCTGAAGCTTGAGCTGCAGAAGGGTGACGCATCAATTGCAGATGCCGGGGCCCTGCCAAATCCCGTCGTAAACTATTCCCTTGAGTCAGTGCGGAATGGGGAGACGGAGAAGGAGGAGACCTGGTCTTTGACCCAGAATCTGGACATGAGCGGCAGGCGGGCAGAGAGGATCGCAGCAGCCTCAAAGCATAAGGAAGCTGCAGTCCTCTTTCATGGGTACAGGGTTTCAGAGATACTGCTTCAGATGAGGCAGTCCTACTGCCGTATATTGTTTCTTGCAGAAAATGAGAAGGCCTTGTCAGGTATTGCCAGGGCCTTCTCGGAAGTCGAAAGAAAGATTGCCGCCAGGGTTTCGGCCGGCGATGTTTCTGAGTCTGATCTGATGAAAGTGACGGGCGAACGGAATAAGATCGCCAGGGGTCTTGAGGCGCTGCGCACAGAGATGAAGTCCGAAAAAGCGGGCCTCGCTCTTCTTTTGGATATGCAGGACACAAATTTCGATCTTTCGGGGGATTTGGCCGGCAGTCCAAAGACCTTTCAGTCCATGCTTTCAACAGAACTGTATCTTGAGAACAGACCGGACGTAGCAGCACAGGGAAAGACTGTCGAGGCAACTGAAGCTTCGGTGTCAGCCTCAAGGCGAGAGGCGCTTCCCACGATTGATCTGGAGGCAGGCTATAAGAAGCGGACCGGCGGCTTCAGCGGTTTTGTAGTCGGCCTGTCGCTGCCCCTCCCGCTCTTTGACAGAAATCATGGCGCTATTGCGCACGCAGAGGCAGAGCTTCAGCAGCAGAAGATACTGCTCGATTCGATGAAGAAGGCTGCGCAGGCAGAGGTAAATCTCCTCCTCGACAGGATTGCGTCGCTCGAAAGCAGAGTTGCCGATATATCGAAGAACCTCGAAACATCGCAGGAGTTGACCTCTATCGCCCGCATCGCCTATGAGGAGGGCGAAACAGGGATCCTCGAACTTCTTGAGGCATCACGCAATGAAAAAGAACTCGTTATCGAGCGCAACACCGCTCTGTATGAGCGCCAGGTTTCGCTTTATCAGCTCGAAAGGGCCTTGGGCAGAAGGCTGACATATATTGGAGGCAAACAATGAAAAAGCTGGCATTACTTTTGTTTGTTATTGTTATCGCAGCCGCATGCACTCATAAGCATCAGGAATCTGAAGTTCATGAAAAAGAGGCGCTCAGCAGGACAGTCTGGACCGAAAGGACCGAACTCTTTATGGAGTATGATGAGCCTCTGGCAGGGAGCAAGTCCGGATTCCTTATTCATCTGACCGATCTCAAGGATTTCAAGCCGGTCACCGAGGGCCCTCTGATTCTCGCGTTTGCCCCTGCCCAAGGTGAGCCGTTTACGGTCACGATAGAGAAGCCTGTGCGTCCGGGGATCTTCAAAGCCGATGTGACATTCAGGCACCCAGGGGTACATATCCTGACCATGTCCTTGAAGACAAATCAGGTCTCGGACGAGATTATCATACCTGATATTTCGGTGGCTGGAGAGGGCCATGAGCATGACGCAGATCACCACGAAGAGCATGCAGGCGGCGATATATCCTTTTTGAAGGAACAGCAATGGACTATAGATTTTATGGTCGGCATGCCGGTTAAACAGGAGGTCTTTTCATCCTTTATTGCTGCCGGCGAGGTGATACCGGCCGCAAATGCCGAGGCAACGCTTTCTGCACCTCTCTCAGGAACCCTTTCACTCTCAAAACAGCTTCCCTATATCGGCAAAAAAGTTGTCAAGGATGACATTCTCGCCGTGATTGAACCACCGGTCTCCCAGCAGGGCGGGATGGGAAGCCTCACCGCATCCTATGCAGAGGCAAAGAACAGGGTTATCCTTGCTCAGAGGGAATATGAACGGTCAGTTCGCCTTTATGAGGCAAAAGCTGTTCCAAAAAGAAGAGTTGAGGAGGCTGATCTCAGCCTGGAGACTGCAAAGGCAGCGTTTGAGCCTTTAGACAGGGCTATACAGGAGACAAAGCCGGGATCCTCCGGAAACAGGGTCATTATAAGAGCCCCATTCAGCGGTACGGTCGTGGAGCTGTTTACCGCAAACGGCAGGGGCATTGATGCAGGCCAGGCAGTGCTGCGGATACTGAACACTGCATCTGTCTGGGTCAAGGCGAATCTGCCCGCAACCGATATCGGCAGCCTCAGGAATCTCGATAAGGCATCATTCAACATTGCCGGCATCGAAGGGGAACTGAAGCCTTCCCGGCTCGTCACAGTAAATGATGTGGTAGATCCGAAGACAAGGACAGTTCCTGTGATCTTTGAGATCGGAAACAGCTCAGGCAGACTCAAGATCGGTATGTTTGCAGATGTCTCGATCAGAACAGGGCATGCCGAGACTGCGCTGACACTGCCTGATGAAGCGCTGTTTGAGGATGAGGGAAGGTTCTTTGTATTTATCCAGAGACAGGGAGAAGCCTTCGAGCGGCAGGAGGTGAAGGCCGGGATACGCGGAGGCGGTATTGTACAGATACTCTCCGGCATTAAAGATGACGACCGTGTTGTGCTCAGAGGCGGCTATTACGTGAAACTGGCCTCGCTATCCTCACGCATGCCTGATGCCCATGCAGGCCACGCTCATTAGGAAGGAGACAGTCATGCTCGACAGATTAACCAAACTATGCGTTGAAAACAGGCTGATCATCATAGCGGTCTCTCTCCTTCTTCTCGTGGTCGGCAGCTATGTGGGCATGCAGATGAAGGTTGATGTCTTCCCTGATCTGACTGCGCCGACCGTCACGGTCATGACCGACGTCCACGGCATGGCGCCCGAGGAAGTAGAGGCCCTTGTTACCTATCCGATCGAAAGCGCCATTAACGGCGCATCCGGAGTCCGGCGTGTCCGTTCCCATTCCACCTTTGCGCTCTCGACCGTATATGTCGAATTTGAATGGGGCACCGACATTTACCGTGCGCGGCAGGTGGTCAATGAGAAGCTTCAGCTCGTCTCGGCCGGCCTGCCGAAGGATGCCGTCCCTGTGCTTGCTCCGATCTCATCCATTATGGGGGAGATCATGTACATCGGCATCAGGTCTGAAAAGATACCGATCATGGACGTGAAAGAGTCCGCTGACTTTGTGATAAGAAAGAGGCTGCTTTCTGTTCCCGGCGTATCACAGGTGGTGAGCATCGGAGGAGAATCAAAACAGTACCAGGTGCGAATAGACCCGCATAAGCTGTCTGCTTTTGACGTTTCTGTAAATGAAGTGGTCGAGGCAATAAAGAACTCAAACGAGAACTTCTCTGCAGGCGTAATGGAATCAGGGGGGCAGGACTATCTCATCAGGGGTATAGGCAGGATACAGTCAGTGGCAGATCTCGATCATGCAGCGGTTGCATCGAGAGACGGCATCCCAATCCTGATCAGGGATATTGCGGCTGTAAAAATCGGCCCTGCCTTCAGGATCGGGGACGCATCTGTGGATGCAAAGCCTGCTGTGGTGCTTGCGATCCAGAAGCATCCTGAGGCAAATACCGTTGAACTCACCCGACGACTCGAACATGTCATAGAGGAGACGAAGAAAACCCTGCCGGAAGGCATCATCATAGATACGGATATCTTCAGACAGGCTGATTTTGTCGAGCGGGCCATAAACAACGTCATGAAGGTTGTCCTTGAAGGCGGCGTTTTGGTGATCGCCATCATCCTGCTCTTTCTCGGCAATCTCAGGGCAACGGTGATCTCGGTTACCGCCATGCCGCTGTCGTTGATATTCGGCATCTTTGTGATGAAGTATTTTGACATCACGATCAACACCATGACGCTTGGTGGTGTTGCCATCGCCATCGGCGTCATCGTGGACGATGCAATAATCTACGTCGAAAATGTCTTCCGCCGGATAAACGAGAACCATCACAAACCTGAACCGCTTCGCCATACCACCATGAAGGTCATCGTTGATGCTTCCCGGGAGATCAGAGGGCCGATCATCAATGCAACACTGATCATCGTTGTGGTCTTTGTCCCGCTCTTTTTCCTCAGCGGTATAGAAGGCCGGCTTCTCAGACCCCTCGGCATATCCTATATGGTCTCGATCATGGCCTCCCTGATTGTGGCATTGACCGTGACGCCGGCACTATGCGCATATCTCCTTCGCAGGGGGAAATTTCTGGAAGAAAGCGGCGACAGCCGCCTTATTCACTGGCTTAAGCTGGCGTATAAGCCTGCCCTTGATTTTTCGATAAAGAGGCCCGGCGTGATCATCACTGCCTCTGCTGTCGGTTTTGCCCTGTCGCTCGTGCCTCTCTTTTTTATAGGAAGATCTTTTTTGCCCTCGTTTAACGAAGGCTCATTTACGGTGATGGTGGCAACCGCGCCCGGAACCTCGCTCGACAAATCTTCAGAGATAGGCACGCTCGCGGAGCAGATTCTTCTGAGGCATCCCAATGTGGTAAAGACCTCGAGAAAGACAGGCAGAGGAGAACTGGACGAACATGGCAAGCCTGCCAATGCCTCGGAGATAGAAGCGAAACTCGATATGAAGGACAGAAACCTCCAGGATGTGCTCCTGGAACTGAGGACATCCATGTCAGCCCTTCCCGGTACAGTCGTCACCTTCGGCCAGCCGATAAGCCACAGGATAGACCATATGCTGTCCGGGACAACCGCCAATATAGCAGTGAAGGTCTTTGGCCCTGAACTGTTCAGACTCAGGGCCATAGCAGAGGATGTAAGGGCAGAAATGAGCGCAGTGCAGGGCATCGTTGACCTCTCGGTAGAGCAGCAGCTTGATATCCCTCAGTTGCGGATATCGCCGAAACGATCCGAACTCGCACGCTACGGCATGTCAATAGTTCAGGTTGCAGAGGCAGCAGAAGTGGCAATGTCAGGACATGTGGTCTCGCGTACACTCGAAGGAGACAGGGGATTTGATGTACTGGTCGCGTTCGACGACAGTGCAAGGAAAGATATCGAGAGCGTCCGCTCGGCGCTTATTGATACGCCCACAGGCGCGAAGATTCCGCTTTCCGCCCTGGCTGAGATATCTTCTGCCAAAGGACCGAACAGCATCAGCAGGGAAAATGTGCAGAGAAAGATGGTCATACAGGCCAATGTTGCAGGCAGGGACCTGAGGGGTGTTTATGAAGATGCAAAGGCACGGATCGAAAAGAACCTTGCCCTCCCCCCCGGGTATTTTGTCGAATACGGCGGACAGTTCCAGAGCGAGGCAGAAGCATCGAGGATGATAAGCATACTTAGCGTCCTGTCAATGCTCGCCATCTTCCTGATACTGTATATCGAATTTGGATCGTTCAAGACCGCCGGTCTTGTGATGGTTAACCTTCCCCTGGCGCTGATAGGGGGCATTATAGTCATTGTCCTGACCGACCGTATTATCAGCATCGCATCAATTGTTGGGTTCATTACTCTCTTTGGCATCGCTACCCGAAACGGCATTCTGCTTGTTTCCCATTATCGCCATCTTATTCATGAAGAAGGCAAGGCTTTGAGAATCGCCGTATATCAAGGTTCCATGGAGCGGCTCAGGCCTGTCATTATGACGGCGCTCGCTGCAGGTCTTGCGCTTTTGCCGTTTGCCTTTGGAGCCGATAAGCCCGGCAATGAGATCCTCTCTCCGCTTGCAATCGTAATCCTGGGAGGGCTGCTCAGTTCAACAGCCCTCAATATGATCGTCATTCCGGCGCTCTATGTCCGATTTGAAAAAACAGAAGTGGAAGGATAAAAAGACAGAGTGATATTCACACCTTTCATCCTCATCTGCATTACAGGATTATTTGCGATCTTCAGCTCTACGATCTCAAAAAGTCCTGTGCTGCCGCTCTTTGCGACTCATCTCGGCGCTGAACCCTCAGGCGTCGGCATCGTGGCTGCGGCATCTGCCCTGACCGGCATCATTGCGAGCATTCCTGCAGGCATGCTCTCTGACCGTTTTGGCCGGAGGCGAATGCTTGTCATCTCATCTCTGGTCTTTGCTACGGCGCCGGTACTATATCTGTTCGTCTCGAACATATGGCAGCTTGCAGCCGTTCGGTTCTACCACGGCTTTGCAACCGCGCTCTTTATCCCTGTTTCGATGGCGCTGATTTCAGACCTTCATCAGACCGGCCGTGGAGAGAAACTCGGCTGGTTCTCAACAGCAACCCTTCTGGGCAGGTTCTTGGCGCCGATCGCAGGAGGGTCTCTTTTAGGTCTCTTTGGCGAGCCTCCTGCCTCCGGCTTCACCGCAGTCTATCTGCTCTGCGGCTTTGCAGGGACAGCGGCGCTCTTTTTTGCATTCAGACTGCCATTACCTCATGAGAAAGGCGGCTCAGCCCGTAACTGGTCTGATACGTTCAAGGCATTCAGGTCAGTGATATCGCATCGAGCAATACTTATCACTGCCCTGGTCGAGGCCGCCATTCTATTTGCCTACGGCACATTCGAGACATTCCTGCCCCTCTATGCAAAGGACAACGGCATCAGCTCATATGGCATCGGCATATTTCTCTCTTCCCAGGTTATCACGCTGGCCATCACAAAGCCGATCATGGGCAGGTTTTCTGATCGTCACGGCCGGAGGCCGCAGATCATCGCTGGAGCCCTGCTTGGCGCATTCTCGATTGGCGCCTTTTCCGTTTCCTCTACGTTTTTGTCCATGCTCATCTTCAGCATTCTCTTTGGCCTGAGCCTCTCGATAGTCACAGCCGCCACATCTGCACATATAGCCGACCTTTCACTCAAGGAGACCCATGGGTCAGCCATGGGTCTCCTCGGCTCGGTCATGGACATCGGCCATACAACAGGCCCCATCATTGCCGGAAGCCTCGCATCTCATTTTGGGTTCAGAACATCCTTCATCGGAGCAGCAGCGGCGGTTATTATCATTGCCTTTCTTTTTCATCTGAAAACTGACAAAGATAATAAGAATAACCGGACACTGCCTGGATGACGGGCATTAACAGGGATGCTTCGCAACCTGCTATAATTGAAATCACATGAGCATAACCAGGAGGGATTTCCTTAACGGTGCGCTGCTCGGCGCAGGTGTTCTTCTGCTTGAAATGCCGGCTCCTCTGCGCCTGTTCGCTCAGACCCCATGGAATGAAGGGTTCGGTGGCATCGGAGACTATGCGTCTTCAAATGGTAACTCCGCTGACATTGTCAACGTCTTCAGTTCCATAGAGCAGGGAGCCTATACCGCCATTCCTGCAGATTCCTTTAATACCGGTGAAACTTATGATCTTGTAATTGTAGGAGGAGGTCTGAGCGGTTTAGGGGCTGCATACGAGTTTAAGAAGTCTTCCTCAAGAAATGCAAAATGTCTCATTCTCGAAAACCACTGGATCTTCGGCGGCGCAGCAAAAAGAAATGAATTTCTGGTGCAGGGGGAGCGAATCATCGGACCTCAAGCCTCAAATTCCTTTGGAGTGATAGACCGGCCCTCCATTCCGGGATACGATATTTATCATGAACTGGACATACCAACGGAGTTCGAATACGGTGAGATGCCTTCAGGACTGAGAGCATTAGACTTCGACACTACCAATTTCGGTTATCGGCTCTGGTTCGATTCAAAGAGCATCGGATATTATTATGCTGATCCGGGAAGCAGCAGAAATGGCAAGTGGGTGGCCGGGTTCTGGGAAAATAGCCTTGAAGGAACTCCATATTCGAAAGAAATACGCAATGATTTCCTGCGCTGGCGGAATAATACAGATCGCCACCATACGGGTAATGACTATGAGCGCTGGCTTGATTCCATGACTTATAAGGACTACATAGAGAGGATTCTTAGACTCGACCCGGAAATAACTCACTATGCTGATCCCGTGCTGGCCAGTGTGGTTGGACTTGGCAGCGATGTGATCAGCGCTTACGCGGCGCGCCAGGTCATGATGCCGGGATTTCGAGAGTTTCAGGGTCATCGCTCACTGAGGAACAGTCACTGGCATTCATTTCCGGGAGGAAATGACGGATTTTCGCGCTGTTTCATAAAGGCCCTCATCCCTGATGCCATTGAGGGCCGCAGACGTTTTGCAGACATTCAGAACAGACAGGTTCGCTTTTCAGCGCTGGACCGTGCAGATAACAGAGTGCGTTTGAGGCTTGGCTCCTCAGTTGTCAGCGTTGAGCAGGGGCATGACCCTTTCCAGAAGAAGGCTGCAGTGGTCACATACCTCCGCAACGGAAGGTTATATCATGTCAGGGCCGGAGGTGTCGTAATGGCATGCGGCAGCCGCCTGTCGCGAAAGGTGGTATCAGGACTGCCTGCAGACCATGCCGAGGCGTACAGCCGGTTCCATGTCTCGCCGATGCTGGTGGCAAATGTTGCTCTCACCAACTGGCGTTTTCTCTATAGGCTTGGGTTTACTGCATGCAAATGGTTCAGCGGTTTTGGCTTTAGCTGCAATATCCGCAAGCCCATGTATATTGGAGAACATCGCCCTCCGCTCCATCCTGACAAACCCACAGTGCTGACATTCTATATCTCATTTGAGCGGCCAGGCCTTTCTATAGAAGCACAGGGAGAAATGGGGAGGAAGATACTCCTCGGCACGTCTTTCCCGGAGTTTGAGTCCCGGATTGTAAATCAGATGAAGCAACTGTTTTCCGGCGAGGGCTTCGATGCTGAAAAAGATATCGCCGGCATTATCCTTAACCGATGGACGTATGCATATGTCAACCCACAGCCGGGCTTTTATTTCGGCAAAGGCGGCAAACCGGCGGCCAGGGATATAATCCGCAAGCCCTTCGGGCGTATCGCGTTTGCCCATGCTGAGCTTAATGGTCACCAGCACTGGGTGGCAGCAGTGGACGAAGGCAGAAGAGCCGCCAGGCAGGCAAGGGAAGCATCGTAGGCAATATTGTGCTTCCACGTCTGCATTCATGTTTGCAAATGCATATTCTCTTATGAATCCCATATAATATCCTTCAATAATGCTGAGGCAATATCTAAATAAGATAGCCGATAAGAGCAACAGGGGAGACGCAAGGGAAGAAAGTTATTACACTGTCCTTGAATCCCTCATCAATGACTATTGCAGTTCCACAGGTAAAAGGAAGATTCATGTCACCACTCTTCCGAAGAAGACGGAAGCAGGAAACCCTGATTTCAGGATATGGGATGGAAAGCAGCATATAACCGGATACATTGAAGCCAAAGACCCTTCCATTGAAGACCTTGACCGCATAGAGGATACAGAACAACTCAATAGATACCTGCATACCTTCCCGAACCTGATACTGACCAATTTCCTTGAGTTCAGATTATACCGTAACGGCCAGATGACTGATAAAGTTCTTGTCGGCAGGCCCGTAATACTCAACAAGCTGAAGACCGCCCCGCCTGTTGAGAAGGAAGCAGACCTGTTGCAGCTTTTCGAGAAGTTCTTTTCTTTTGCTATTCCTAAGGTCTATAACGCAAAGACCCTTGCTACAGAGCTTGCCAAAAGAACCCGCTTCTTAAAAGATGCAGTTATAGCGCAGGAGTTGAGGGAAGAGGAAGAAGCAGGGAAGGGCTTCATTCAGGGGTTCTATGAGGCATTTAAAGAATACCTGATAAGCAGCCTTACAGAAGCAGAGTTTTCAGACCTGTATGCCCAGACTATAACCTATGGACTGTTTGCAGCCCGTACCCGTTCAGAGGGAGAATTTAACAGGAAACTTGCATATGAGAGCATACCTAAAACAATAGGCATCCTGAGAGACGTTTTCAGGTTTGTTTCTTCTGTTGATCTGCCTGAGCAGATGCAGTGGATTATTGATGATATTTCGGAAATCCTGGCTGTTGCCGATATAAATAAAATCCTTCATGATTACTTCCATGAGGGCAAGGGTAAAGACCCTATCATACATTTCTATGAAACCTTTCTTTCAGAGTATGACCCCAAGACAAGGGAGATGAGGGGAGTCTATTACACTCCAGAGCCAGTGGTTTCCTATATCGTCCGTTCCCTGCATAGAATCCTGAAGGAACAGTTTGGCAGGCCGGATGGATTTGCAGATAAGAACATAACCGTATTAGACCCGGCAGCAGGGACGCTGACCTTTTTGGCTGAGACGGCAAAAACAGCAGTTGATGAGTTTGTTTCAAAATATGGAGCGGGTAGCAGAAAGACCTTTATCAAAGACCATATCCTTAAGAACTTCTATGCCTTTGAATTAATGATGGCCCCCTATGCCATCGGGCACTTAAAGATGTCCTTCCTGCTTGAAGAACTGGGATACAGGCTGCAGAAGGATGACAGGGTAAAGCTGTATCTGACCAATACCCTTGAGATGGAAGAACTGCCGGAAACAAAACTGCCGGGGATGTCGTCTCTGTCAGAGGAATCACACCTTGCGGCGAGAGTGAAGAAGGAACAGCCAATATTGGTTATTTTGGGAAATCCGCCTTATTCAGTAAGTTCAGCCAATAAGTCTGCTTTCATTGAAAAAGAGATGGAGTTATATAAAGAGGATGTCAGGACGGAAAGAAATATTCAGCCGTTATCTGACGACTATATAAAATTCATTCGTTTTGCACACTGGAAGATTACCAATGACGGCAAGGGAATAATAGGAATGATAACCAACAATTCCTATCTTTCAGGCTTGATACACAGAGGGATGAGGAAAAAGCTCCTTGACAGCTTCGATGATATTTACATCCTAAACCTTCATGGCAACAGCCGCATCGGGGAAAAAGCGCCTGACGGCAGCAAGGATGAAAATGTATTCGATATTCAGCAGGGAGTATCTGTTGTTCTTCTTATTAAGAAAGAGAAGGGGAAAGGCTGCAAAGTTTTTTATCAGGATGTGTATGGATTGAGAGAAGACAAGTACGGCTATTTGAACAATAATGATGTTCGTAAAACAAAATGGATAAGGTTGAAACCTGTAGAGCCGCATTATTTTTTTGTGGAAAAAGATTTTTCATTGCAGGCGCAATACGATAAGTTTATCCCAATCTCTGAAATATTTGATGAATGCTCTGAGGGTATAAAAACTCATCGTGACCATTTTGTCGTAGGCTTTACAAGGGATGAAGTCAGGCAGAGGATGCGAATATTTACAGGCAATCTTCCCGATGATTTGGTTACTCAGTCTCTGGATCTAAAAGAAACTGCGGACTTTGATCTGGGCTCCGCAAGAAAAGCCATACGGGAAACGGACTGGAAGGAGCATATCAGCACTTATTCATATCGCCCTTTTGATGCAAGACAGATAGCCTATATGCACGACCTGATTGAACGAGACAGAATAGAAATTATGCAACATATACTGAACAGGGAAAATCTGGTTCTATCCTTAACAAGAAGATTAAGAGACCCTGACTGGCGACATGTTCTTGTCAATCAATATATAACCGATAAAACGCTGCTGTCCTCCAGGGACAACTGTTATTGTTTTCCTCTTTATCTTTATAAGGGAAAGGGCAAACCTGAAAAACATGCCTTTGGTTCAGCTATGTTGCTTTTTGAACCTGAAGCCGAATACAACGTGAGAAAACCAAATCTGTCCGCTGAATTTATTGAAAGTCTATCAATTGCTTACAAGAAGACCCCTTCTCCTGAAGAAATCTTCTATTACATTTATTCTGTCCTTTACTCTGAGACATACAGGACAAAATATGCAGAGTTCCTGAAGATAGATTTCCCAAGGGTGCCGTTTAGCAGGGACTATAAGCTCTTCAAGAAAATGTCCGAACATGGCAGAAGTCTTGTTAATCTTCACCTGCTAAAATCACAGGAGCTTGATAAACCTATAGCACGGTTTCAGGTTGAGGGAAATAACAGGGTAGAGAAGCCCAAATATGATAATTCAGGACGTGTCTATATCAACAAAGAGCAATACTTTGAGGGTATTTCAGGGGATGCATGGAATTATCAAATTGGGGGTTATCAGGTTTGTGATAAATGGCTGAAGGACAGAAAGGACAGAATATTAACGCTTGACGAGATACAGACCTACTGCAAAACAGTAACGGCAATTCAGAAGACCTTAGAGATACAGAAGGCTATTGATGAATGCTATGCTGATTTAGAAAAAAGCGATGTGCATGATCTGACAAAAAAGAGCAGAACCTGAAGACTTGTCCGACAGCAGTAAGTATTGCTGAGTGACGGACAGCCGCACGAAAATGAAGACAACTACGGAGGTATTGTGATAAGGATTATGTTTCTCCTTGCAGCATGTATTACCCTGTTGCCACACCAGGGATTTGCAGTCACACCCACGGAGAAACTTCTTTTTGAAAAAAACTCGGTCTATCAGTATATTCAGGTGGTCGAGGATACTGAAAAAAAGGAGCGGTATGTCAGGAACCAGAAAAGAGAATTTGCACAGGGCGGCATGTACGTAAATGCTCCTGACAAGCTCCTTTTTGAATTCACGCAGTTGAGCTTTGTCTCTCTTGCCTTTCTTGGCAGTGACCCCAAGGACGTGCTCTTTGTCGGCCTTGGAGCAGGCGCAATGCCGAAATACTTCGCAGCACGCTATCCCAAGGCTAATATTGACAACGTTGAGATTGACCCTGAGATGCTGGCGGTTGCACAGAGGTATTTTAATTTCAAAGAAACCGAAAAGATGAAAGTACATATTGATGACGGCAGACTTTTCGTTAAACGGACAAAGAAAAGATACGACTGGATAGTGCTCGATGCATACCATAATGACTATATTCCATTTCATCTCACTACCCTTGAGTTCCTCAAAGAGGTCAGGAGCAGACTCAAGGAAGATGGTGTTGTTGTCGCCAATATCACATCACCGTTCAGAAACAGGTTTTTCGATTCCATGGTAATGACGTACACGAAGGCATTTCCCCATCTTTCGGTATTCAAGGGAAGGAAATCCGGTAATTTCATTTTTGTGGCAACAGCAGGCATGAAACCGCATGAAAGGGAGAGTATTATGGCCAGGGCGCGAAAGATCCAGACTGATCGGAAATTCGATATTGATCTCATTGACTTTGCCTCAAGACATGAACCATCCGGGGAATATGAGTGGGAGAGCGCAAAAATCCTGACCGATGACTTTGCCCCGGTAAATCTCTACCAGCACCAAAAATCAGGAGCGCGTTAAGGAGACGGAAATATGATCAAATTCGTGGTTTTCTTATGCGGGACAATCGTTATGTCATTCGAAATCCTCGGCAGCAGGGTGTTAGCTCCGAACTTCGGCAGTTCTGTCTTTGTCTGGGGGAGCCTGATAAGCGTCTTTCTCACCGGACTTTCTACAGGGTATTATCTTGGAGGTCGCCTTGCGGATATTAATCCGTCATCAAGAAAATTGAGCCTTATCATCACCGCCCCAGGCCTCCTCATGCTGACGTTCCCCTTATACAGCAGTCCTGTATCGGACTGGATATTTGCCCTGGATCTCGGTGTGCGGATGAGCCCATTGATAGCGTCCCTGATCCTCTTCCTGATCCCCTCAATATTCCTCGGTATTGTAAGCCCCTATACTGCCAAACTGATGATCTGCAGCCTCCATACTTCAGGGAAGACAATCGGTACTCTCTATGCCCTCTCCACCTTCGGAAGCATCATCGGGACACTTGTCACTTCGTTTTATCTTATTGCCCTGGCAGGGGTCAATTCACTTATCATTGGACAGGGTATTGTCCTGATTGTGCTGGCGATTCCGCTCTATTTCATAAACTTAAGCTGCAGCGTCAGCCGAACATGACCGGCCTTGCCTTTCGCCCGGACGTTGCCTTACCCTATTTATATGCTGCTTAGAATCGGCCATCTTTCTACCTTTTATCACACTGCCATGCTGCTTATGGCTGAAAGAGAACTTTGCTCCGGCATTAAAGCTGATATCGAATGGACGCTCTTCGGCACAGGCCCTGCTATTGTAAAGGCCTTCGAACATAAGGAGATAGACCTTGCCTATATCGGCCTGCCTCCTGCGATCATCGGCATAGAGCAGGGAGTGCCTATTATCTGTATTGCAGGCGGGCATGTTGAAGGCACTGTCTTCTGCAGCAAGTCGCACTACAGGGGATATCCTGAGATGGAGAAACTGGAAGACATCCTCAGGCAGTTCAGAGGCATGTCAATCGGCGTTCCGGGCAAGGGCTCGATACATGATGTGATTCTTCAGGACTGCCTGAACAAAGCGGGCCTTGCAGGTGATATTTCTGTCAGGAATTTTCCCTGGGCTGACCTGGCAATGGAGGCAGTTGTTAAGGATGAGGTGGCCGGCGCCTTCGGCACACCTGCGCTTGCCGTTGCCCTGAAACACTTTGCAGAAGGCAGGATCCTCTACCCTGCGTCACGGCTCTGGCCGGATAATCCAAGCTATGGCATTGTCGTTGACAGGGATTACCTTCTGGCCGGCCAATCCCTTATTACAGAATTTCTATATGCGCACGAACATGCAGCCGCACTAATGAGGTCAGAGCCTTTCCGCGCCGCCGAGATAATTGCCGGACACGTGGGCTTTATCGAACCTGAATTTGTTCTTGAAACGCTGTATGTATCGCCGAAGTATTGCGCTCAAATTACTGACGAATATATTGCATCAACCATGGGGTTCGTGTCAGTATTAAACAGCCTCGGATATATCAGAAGAAGACTGAAGCCTGATCAGATTTTTGATCGCTCCCTTATAAACTCAGTCCATCCGGAGACCGCCCATTACAGCGACGGGATTCGCATAAGCGGACAAATAAACTATTAAATAGGAGATTCATAATGCCTGATGATGAAAAGCCTTTGCCAAGACCGCCCAAAACACCTTTTGGTAAAACACGTATGACCGAAGAAGAACAGGCGGGGCAGGCGCCGCTTATGGCTGACCAGATGGCCATGGCAGCAGCTTCGGGCAGCCTCGATCAGTTCATGCAGCAGAATATCCCTGACAATGAGCATGCACGCAGGCTCACCCTGATGATGATGGGCATGACCGGAATGATTCCTCCCGGAGGTTATCCCGGCGTTGAATCCATTCAGCCGTCCGGTGTTGCGACACAACCTGAGCAGACTGGGCAATCATCTGCCGAGGCAGATGTCCCTGACGATGTGAAACAGGCGATCATGTCAGGAGATATGGATAAATTAAAAGGTCTTCTCATGCGTGAACATGCAAAAAGAACCGGCGCAAATATTGAGGAACTGCAGCCGACTAAGGCGCAGGAGGCAGGTTTCAATACAGCGCCATCAGGCATCGAAAAGGAAGTTCTGGACAGTTTGATCAAGATCGCCTCTGCAAACAGCGTCACACTCGACTGGCTTATCATGAGAGCGCTTAAGGTCTTTATTCAGGAGTATCAGAAGACAGGAAGACTGTAACATCCACAGCAGTTTCTAAAACTGCACTTTCATCTCATTTTCAGTAATAGAGAGCCAAATGCAGGAGGCATGGCAGTGGTAAACGCCATAGTATTCCCTGATGACGGATGAACAAACGAGAGGCTGTACGCATGGAGCGCAATTCGGCGGATAGGATTGGTCACGGCCCCGTATTTCCTGTCCCCTACAACAGGACATCCCATATCTGATAAATGTACGCGAATCTGATGTTTGCGGCCCGTAACGAGAAGAATTTCGAGCAGCGCATGTGCTTTGTCCGACTTGAGAACCTTATATTGGGTAGCAGCATGCCTGCTCCTGTCTGACCTTGCATCCGAATAGACCCTGAAGGCCTTTGTCTCATTCAGATAGCTCTCGATCTTCCCCGCCCTGTTTTCTGGAACACCTTCAACAACAGCATAATATCTTTTCTCTGTGAGTTCCCAGCTATCCTGCAGCTTCTTCTTTGTCGCCTCATTCTTTGCAAATACAAGCAGGCCTGAGGTCTCACGGTCAAGCCGGTGTACAATGAAGATGCGGTCAGGCCGGGAGGGATTACGCTGCTTGAAGTAAGCGTTCAGCAGATAGTACGCCGTCTCCCTCTTTTCGTTTTCGGTCGCTATGGTCAGCAGGCCTGAAGGCTTGCTGACCACCATAATGGCATCATCCTCATGCAGGACTTTAATATCATGCTTTGCGAGGATATCGCTGCCGGGCTCCGGCCTGCCGTCAAGGGAGAGAGCATCTCCCGCTCTCAGAAGATGGTCATGCCCGGCAACGGTTTTGCCGTTTACGGCTATTGCCCGGCGCTTCAGAAGCTGCCTGACCTTAGTCTTTGAGTAACCAATGCTCACAAGCAGATCAATAAGACCTGAGTCTCTTTTGACAATTATCGGTTTCATCATATTTCAGTCTTCGGCTTAAGCATTTGCATAATGACAGTCCTGTGCTTAGCTAACAACATGGCTCTTCTCCTTTGCTCCGCGCAGCTGTCCGCAGGCTGCAAGGATATCCTGCCCCCTGCTGTCACGGACAAGCGCAGTAATGCGGTTATCTTTCAGGATCTTCTGAAAGGCAAACACCCGCTCCTGTGCCGGTCTTTTCATGCCATTCCCCTCATGGGGGTTATAGGGGATCAGATTAATCTTGCATGGTATGTTTTTGAGTATCCTTGTCAGTCTCTCGGCATCTTCGGTAGCATCATTAATGCCGCCGATAAGCACATATTCAAATGTGATCAGACGCTGAGGCTTAAGCGGATACCTCCTGCATGCATCAAGCAGCGCCCTGAGAGGGTACTTCCTGTTGACCGGCATGATCCCGCTTCTGACCGCATCTGTTGCTGCGTTCAGAGATACTGCCAGGTTCACATCAGGCGCCTTCTTCGGCAGATCGAGCATCTTAGGTACAAGTCCTGATGTCGAAAGTGTGATCTTTCTTTTTGATATGCCTATCCATTCCGTTATCCTGCTGAGCGCCTCGACCACCTCGTCAAAATTGGCAAGCGGCTCTCCCATCCCCATAAAGACTACGTTAGAGATACGACCCGGACTGATAAGCCTGTTGACAGTGATGATCTGCTCTACTATCTCATGAGCCTTCAGGTTTCTGATCAGCCCGGACATGCCGGTAAGGCAGAAACTGCAGCCCATGGCGCAGCCGACCTGCGAAGAGATACAGAGCGTTAGGCGGTCATCATCAGGAATAAGGACAGCCTCTATTGCATTGCCGTCTTCAAGGTTAAAGAGGAATTTCTCGGCGCCGTCCTGTGATCTCCGCCTCTCTGCAATGACAAGGCAGCTTATGTATGCGCTCTTTCCGAGTTCCTCTCGCAGAAGCTTCGAGTATTCTGTAATATCGCCTATATCCTGAATATACTTCTGATACATCCAGTGCATCAACTGACCGACGCGATATGCTGGCAGACCGGCTTTTTTTGCAAAGAGTAACAGCTCTTCCTGCGTGAGAGACTTCAGATCTGTCTTGTCAGGCATGGCTAAAGATAACTATTATGAGTTTGCCTGACACCGGGGGCAGATGAATCTTGCCGTAAACCACGGGGTATCATGAGAAAAATCAGGCATCATATCCAGGAGCATGGACAGATTGCAGGATGGACAGACAAAGCCGTTCAGGTCAAAATCGGCTGAGAGCTTCTCTGCATCATAAAGGTCTTTCTTGATCTCGATCCTGTAACGCGCAACCTTCTGTTCTGCCGGTCTCTGAGTCAGGGCGGCGCGAAGCTTTTCAACAACCTCATTCGGTTTTGTGATGGACTTTACTATATATCCGGCAGCGCCAAGGCTGAGCGCCTTTTCTATCTCTTCAGACTGGCCCTTGGCCGAAAATACGAGAACAGGGATATCCTTCAATTTCTCATCTGTCTTGACCACCTGGAGCACCTTGTACCCGTCCATTACAGGCATCATCAGGTCAAGAAGAATGATATCCGGTTTGCTGATTGAAAGGGCCCTGATCGCCTCCATGCCGTTGTCGGCAGTGACTACGGCAAATTGATCCATCATAAGCTTATTGCGGTACATCTGCTGTATCGCCTTTGAATCCTCCACAAGAAGTACCTGGTATTTCATGATTTAACTGTAATATGCCATGTCGGGAGGTGTCAAGACTGGGACTACGACCCTTCTGTAACGATCTCTTCAAGCGTTACGCTGAAGATAAGACTCTGCCCGGCAAGAGCATGGTTTGCATCCATAATATATCCGGTTTCGGTCTTGTCAATTACTTTTACAGTAATGGGCATGCCGTCGGCACGATAAAGCTGCATCTGCAGTCCCACCTCAGGAGTTATCCCCTCTCCAATCCTGTCCTTATGGAACTCAAAGACCTTTTCCCTGATATAAGGGCCATAGGCCTTTTCCGGCGTCATGAAAATCTCCCTTGTCTCACCCGGAACCATGCCGATTACTCCTTCTTCAAGCCCCCTGATGAATTCACCCCTGCCTATCTTCAGCTCAAGTGATGCGCCTCCATCCGAAGAGTCAAAGACTGAGCCGTCCTGAAGTTTTCCGACATAATGAATCCTTATTGTATCGCCTTCTCTTACCTGTGTCATCCTGCTCCTTCCTTGCCTGTTGGTTGTATATTTTAACATAGCCCCCGGCAAAAGATTTTCTCATTTTGCCAGGTTTGGCTAAAGATTCATTGTCATGGCATAATAGCACATCTAAAGTATGGAGAAGACTTGTTAATTACTGTCGCTGCATTGCCTTTTCAATGGAAGACCTTCGTGTCTGATAATGCCCTTGCTGAGTATGTCATCAGGCTCAGGAAACAGGCCTGCCATGCGGCCTTATGAGCATCTTCCCCACAGGTATCCCTTTTTCATGCTCGATACAGCCATAATTATTGAAGAAGGCAGCATTGCACGCGGCACCAGGCAGATCACGATCAATGACCCGCTGATCCTTCCTGACGGGTCTCTGCCTCAGGTTTATGTGATAGAATCCATGGCGCAGATATCCGGAATTGCAGGCGGCAGGACAAGAGGGTCTCTCTTTGCAGCAATCTCCAATCTGAACATGTTTGGGGTTGTCAGGGCCGGAGACACTCTCGAAGTAGAAAGCACGGTAGAACGCAGGATAGGCAGCATTTGCATCTTTAATGCCATGGCAACTGCAGCGGGAGGGATCATTGCCAGAGGGGACATAGTGCTTCGCTTTGATGCAGAATAACCTCCCCTATATACGCAGGGCATCAAAAAGATACCCTCTCCTGACGATCCTTGCATCAGGGCTTCTTCTGCTGGCCTCACTCGGGATAATCTTAAGTTCCAGGCTCAACACTGATGCAACACGCCTGATCCCCTCCGATGCAGTAAAGACCTCTCTGTATTTCAGCCTTATCGAAAAGATCAGCGGCATGGACAAGGCTTACATTGTCTTCAGCGCAGATAACATTACTGACTATATTGACAGGATCGAAATGATCGCTGATGAGATCAGGGCATCCCGTATGACAGAGGATGTTTCGTGGAAGATATCGGGCGGGACAAAGGCGTTCATGAAAGATATCCATGAACGAAAAGCGCCCCTGTTTCTTTCCGAAGACAAGATGCAGGAATTCATCGCCAGACTCTCTCCTGAGGGTCTGCAGCGCGAGCTTGAAAAGACAAAACAGCGGCTTTCTCATCCCGGCAACCTGGATCATTCTGCCGTTGAAGATCCTCTGAACCTGGCCGGGATCTTTTCATTTCATCCGGATATTTCAGATAGTCCCGTTGATATCTCCTCAGGCTATTTCATTACCGCCGACAATAATAATCTGATCATGATCCTGACCCCGAAGGGTTCTCCGAGCAATCGCGCCTTTTCGGCGGAATTCTCAGACAGAATTGAATCTATCCTCGACAGACACCGGACTGCAGGCTTCACAGCCGAAATAACGGGAGATCACGTAATTAATCTCCATGAGGCTTCTGCGATAAAGCGGCAGATCCTCTTTAATGCCTTCGCCTCATTGATAAGTGTTTCGCTTATTTTCATGATCTTCTTCAGATCCCTCAAAGGGCTGCTCTATGTTATGACCCCTGTGGTATTTGCAATTATAACAACCACAGCACCTGCACTCCTGCTCATCGGATCACTGTCTGAGGTTACCGGCGCATTCGCAGGTCTCATTGTCGCGCTCGGCATTGACCTCGGTGTTCTGCTTTATGTCAGGTATCTCATTAATCTTGATAAATACAATAATCCGGTTGAACTCATGGACAAGAGCATCGAAACAACATACCGCAGCATCACCACAGGGGCATTAACGTCTGCACTCACATTTCTGCCCATGATATTTTCATCCTTCAGAGGGTTTCGTGAGCTTGGCCTTTTGACAGGGATCGGGCTGCTCATCTGCTGGGTCATGCTCTTTACTGTTTCATCTCTTTCGATAAGGCCTTCATCCGGCAGATTCATTGAGATTCCAAAACTCCGGGATATTGCCATGTATGCCTACCAAAAACCAATGACTGTCATAATCCTGTCTCTTGTCTGTATCTTCGCATTGGCCCCCTTCATACCGCATATCCGATTCATAGGAGATATCACACAGCTCGGCACCGACAACAACAGACCCAGAAAAGTCTTCGATGATCTGAAAAACAGGCGTTTGATGAAGCAGGATGTCCTTGTCACTGATATGTCCATGGAGATGGAGTCAGGCCTGATAAGAAGTGTTGAGATAAAGGAAGCGCTTGAAAAGGATTTTGTATATATTATGGCAGCCGGTGATATCCTTCCCCCTGAAATAAGGCAGAAAAAAAACCTTTCTTCACTTTCTATTATAGATCCTGACAAGGTAGTCCGTGATTTTAATAGGATCGCGGCAGAAAAAGGGCTCGATGCCTCATGGTTTCAACCATTCACAGAACGGCTGAGCGCAATGCTTCGTAACAGACAGATGATCAGGCTTGCGGATATCGAACCTGTCAGGGAAACATTTGAAAGGCTGCTTGTCAATGAAAATGATCAATGGACTATAATTGTTTCCGGCATGCTCAAAAATGAGTCGCCTCTTCCGGCTTTAGAAGGATACGCCCATACAGGTCCGTCTTATATGAGAGCGGAGCTGATTTCGATCCTGAAAAAAGATACGGCTATCATCACCATTGCCGGCTTTGTACTTGTAAATATCATTCTGTATCTCGATTTCAGAAAGATTAATCACATGCTTCTCTGCCAGGCCCCGGTTATCGTCAGCATTCTCTGCACACTCGGCATCATGGGAATAACCGGCATAAGCCTTACCCTCATGAACGCAATAGTCCTGGTGCTTCTTTTCGGAATCGGCACTGACTATACTGTGCATCTCCTTCACCAGTATCAGACAGCGCGTGATATAAGCGCCACATTCCTCCAGACCGGCAAGGCCCTGCTCGTTGCAGGCCTCACCAGCCTATCAGGCTTCAGCCTGTTAGGCTTTTCATCTTACAGAGGGCTGGCAGGCATAGGCCAGGTGGCCGCTATCGGCACAACCCTGTGCGTTGTTCTTTCCTTTACCCTTGTTCCATCCCTCTTGAGGCTTCTTGATGGACAGAGTCTACAATACCAGCCGAAACATCCGGTCAAACGCAATAGTTCGGTATAAGGACTGAACTGCCTACCTGGTGTTATCATCAATCAGGGCATTATATATCCTCTTAACCTGCATCTTGAGCTGATGTTTCGTACCATTGTTATCTATCACATAATCGGCAAGCTTCTTCTTCCGCCTTATGTCCATCTGGGCCTGAAGCCGTGCAAGGGCATCTTTACGGGTGACGCCAGCCTGCCTGAGCCTGGAAAGCGCAGTCTTTTGATTCGCAAACACAGTGATCGTACTGTCAAACTGCGTCTGGAATCCGCCTTCAAATAGCAGCGGCACCTCCACGATCGCGATGCGCACAGCAGGCTTCAGCTTCTTTATTGAGCGTTGCACTGCCTGAAAAACCATTGGGTGGAGCAGCGCCTCGAGATTCCTGCGGGCATTCTGATCGGAAAAGATAATATCAGCAACCATCTTTTTGTTGAGACTGCGGTCTGCATTAAGAACCCCAGTGCCTAACAGTATTCTGATCTTTTCAATGACCGCTTTCTTCCGGAGGAGGTCTGCTACGATCAGATCGCTGTCAAGCGTGTACGCGCCGCATTCAGCAAAGAGTCTGGCGACCGAACTCTTCCCCATGCCGTAATTGCCGGTAAGCGCCGCAACAATCATTGGTTCATTATACCCAAATGGATGCAGGAGGGTGTGCTGATTCATTGACCCAATAATAATTATTCAGTTATATTAATAAGTTAGCTCATTACAGGAGGATTTGAAGTATGCCGATCTACGAGTACAGATGTGAAAATTGCGGAAACGAACATGAGGTGATGCAGAAGATAACTGAGAAGCCTTTGACGGTCTGTCGGGACTGCGGCGGCTCTCTGAAGAAGATGATATCAAACACCTCATTTGTCCTGAAGGGCTCCGGCTGGTATCTGACTGACTATGGAGACAAAAACAGCAGGAACAATAAAAAAGATGAAACTGCAGATAATAAAGGGCCTGCAGGCAGTCCGGCGAAGAAAGAGACAAAAGAAGAAAAGACAGAGACCACGGCAGGGACAGATACAAAGAAACAACAGAAGCCTGAACCAAACATACAACAGAAGACCGGCGAATGACAGCCCCTCACATTCATGTTCCCTACAATAGACTGACCGAACATCTTGCCCTTGTCAGGCAACAGGCTCTGAATCTCGAACTGTATTTCGACGGCAGGTCGCTCGATGCCGTAACGCCCGCAGATATAAGGCATGTCAGGGAACTCCTCGATTACGGCCCTTCCCTCTCTTTCCACGCTCCCTTTATGGACCTTTCACCCGGTGCGGTTGATACCCTTGTCAGGGAGGCGACCATGAAGAGATTTTTCCATATCCTCGAAATAGCAGAAATCCTTGAGCCAAAGGTCATCGTCTGCCATTCCGGATATGAGAAATGGCGGTACGCGCTTAAGCCAGAGTGGTGGCTCGAAATGAGCCTTCTTACCTGGCAGCCCCTCATAAGAAGAGCCTCGGATATCAATGTGAAACTGGCCATTGAAAACATATTTGAAGAGGAGCCTTCAACCCTTAAGATGCTGATGCAGCATATGGCCGCTGACAACTTCGGAATCTGTTTTGATACAGGTCATTGCAATCTCTTCTCGAAAGTCCCTCTCGAAGACTGGATGGCCGGCCTGAATGACTATATAATTGAGCTTCACCTCCATGACAATGACAGGTCTTCAGATCAGCATCTGCCGGTTGGAGAGGGGACGTTTGACTTCAGGCAATTCTTCAGTCTTCTGAAAAACAGGGACTGTATAGTTACGATAGAGGCCCATTCACCGGACAAGGTGTTCCGGTCCATGGAAAATATCGCCCGCCTTACAGGGAGCTCATCCGGTTCCTCATAGAAAATCCGCGCAGTTTCGGAGACCCACTTCCCTTGCATTGTATCAGCACCTTATGAGACTCACCCATGCCCTGGGGCAGAAAAAGCTTCTTGATGCGGCCTAATTCAAAGAGATAATCTTCTGAAGTACCTGCAAGTCTCGCTATCTCCTGATCAATACCCATCGCAAAAAGAAACGTGCCCTGACTGCAGTATCCCAGGGTTGTCAATCCCCTCTCGTCTCCCCGGCGTTTGACTGAGGAAAAATTTACATGGCTGGTCATATCCTGTTCACCGATTCTCTTATAGGGGTCTTCGCTGAATTCGTGGTTGTGATAGCAGAGGAGCGTGCCCCTGTTCCTGTCCTCATCGTAATATTCGCCTGCCGTATACCCATAGTCAATGGTAAAGACAAAACCCTTTTCGAGCACAGAACTCACATCAGAAAGCCAGTCCCCAATGCGAAGATTCACTTCCGTAATATACCCCCTGCCGAGCCGGATTTCCTCTTCCCTGAAATATGCTGCAATGGCATTTGATGAAAGATCGCCTGTCTGTTCAACGAAATTTACGCCGTCATGATTGACATATATCTCTCTTAATTGATCCTCCATCCTGACAAGATGGACAGGGAAAGCATCAAGGAGCTCATTCGAAAATATACAGCCACTGATCGTTCCTGCCTGTCTTATATCAGTGATCCATTCTATCTTGTCATTGTATTCATTCAGTATCGCCTGCTGGCGGTCCCGCTGAAGTTGGTTTCTCTCAACGATCAAATACTGCAGGCTGTCAAAAAACCCCCCGGAGCAGCTCTGGTCTTCGCGCATTGCCTTCTTCAAATAATCGAGCATATCCCTGCAGGCATATCCCTCTCCGGCTCCCATTTCGATCACCGTGAATCTCTCAGGAGAAGCCATTAATTCCCACATCTGCAGGATCTGCTTTCCGATTATTGCGCCGAATATCGGGTGCAGGTGAGAACTGGTGTAGAAATCCCCAAGTCTGCCGAGTCTCTGTCCCTTTGAAGCATAATATCCGAATTCCGGATCGTACAGGGCCATATCCATAAACGAATCGAATGTAATAGGCCCTTTGTTTCTTATCAGTTGAGCAATCTTATTTTCGAGTGGATTCATCAAATGTGGGTTGAAAACACTTGTCCGGGATGAACATGAAGCAGATCAGGCTATGAGACTTCAAGCATCCTGTCCAAGGCCCTCTTTGCCTTTATGCGGATATCTTCAGGAACCTTTACAACATAAGTGTTTTCCTGAAAGGCCCGCAGGACGCTCTGGAGTGTGGTCTTCTTCATGTTCGGACATATCATGTCTTTCCTGAGCGGAAAAAAGCTCTTGTCAGGATTTTCCCTTTGAAGCCTGTACATCAGTCCTGTCTCTGTGCCCACAACAAACTCCTTTTCCCTGGATGCATGGGCAAATCTGAGCATGCCGGATGTGCTGGTGACATGATCAGCCAGTTCGAGCACTTCTATGGGACATTCAGGGTGTGCCAGGACAACAGCGTTGGGGTGCTGCTGCCGTGCCGCAAGTATATCGCCGGCCGTTACACGCTCGTGCACATTACAGTATCCGTCCCAGGCAATCACCTTTTTCTTTGTATTCTTTGCAGCCCACATCGAGAGATTCTTGTCCGGAACACAGATGACGGCATCACCAGGCAGGGAGTCTATCACCTTAACCACATTGGCTGAGGTGCAGCAGATATCACTCTCTGCCTTAACTTCGGCAGTCGTGTTGACGTATGCAACAACAGGCACGCCCGGATAAGCGTTCTTGATGTCTCTCAGCGTAAACTCAGGGGGATAGAGATATGCCGGGGGGTTGTCAAAGCCGGGGAAGCTCTTTCTTACTGCCCGCGGTGCGCCTGTCCTGATCATGTCTGCCATCGGACAGCCGGCCTCGATCTCGGGCAGCAGCACAGACTTGTCAGGGGAAAGGATTGAGGCGCTCTCTGCCATAAAATGCACGCCGCAAAATACAATCATCCCGCAGTCCTGCGAAGCTGCAATGCGGGATAGTTCAAGGGAATCTCCGACAAAATCAGCTGCGTCCTGCACCTCATCACGCTGATAATTATGGGCAAGTATGATGGCGCGTTTTTCGAGTTTGAACCTCAGAATCCGGTCCTTAAGAGCGGCAAGGGCTGCTGTCATTTACATCCTGATCTTGTTGCTCTTTTCGAGGGTGGCATTCGTAAAGAGAATAGTGCCGTCCTCAAGCAGAATCCTGTACATAGGGGCTTTTTTCTCTAAAGGAGCGGCGGCAGCCTGATCTGACAGGGCATAACTCCTTTTGCCCTTGTACAGATTAAATACCCGCTTCACATACTGCTGGGTCTCGCTGATGGGAGGAACCTTGCCATATTTCTCAACAGTCCCCGGCCCGGAATTATATGCAGCAAGCGCAAGAGTCATATTGCCGTTGAACCGCTCAAGAAGATATCTAAGATATCTGGTTCCTCCTTCGATATTCTGCTCAGGGTCAAAAGGATTCGAGACATTCATATCCATTGCTGTTGAAGGCATCAACTGCATAAGTCCTCTGGCGCCCTTCCTTGAAACTGCACGGTGGTTGCCGTTGGACTCTGTCTTTATCACTGCCTTGATCAGTTCAGGCTCAAGATTGTATTTTGCTGCGGAGTTCTGAATATATTGGGAATAATCCTTAGGGAATATGATACCGGCTGTGGGCTGCTCAGCCGCCGGTGGTTTCCTGTCAGCAATCACCTGCTGGACCTTTTTCCCATAAGGTGTATCTGTGTAGCAGACAACACCGTTTTCATCCACATACTTGTAGATGTCCGCTGAAACAGTTGATAAAGCCATCAAAAGTGTACAGACCACCACAGCCGCTCTAAACATAGTGACATGTTAGCACGGAAAGAGCTGCGAGTCAATATTTATGCCTTATCGGGAGGTTACGGGAATATGTAATATTACTACTTTAACTTCTTCCAGGGAAGCTCAGGGAATCTGTCATGGCATTTCATGTTATTATTTCCTGTGAAGGATACCATGACCTGCAATGACGATATGCTTAATTCCAATACATCAGGCCGGATGCCTGACATCTCATCTTCTGAGGAAATATTCGAGGTATGCGATCCCGAAGGCAGGGTGACAGGACTTGCCAGCCGCCCTGAAGTGCATAGCGATCCTTCTCTTATTCACCGTGTGGTTCATGTGCTGGTCTTTGACAGCCGGGGCTGTCTGCTGCTCCAGAAGCGTTCTATGAATAAAGATATCTGTGCAGGCAAGTGGGACACATCTGTCGGCGGACATGTTCAACCGGGTGAAGATCTTTATGAAGCTGCAGTCCGTGAAATGCAGGAAGAACTCGGCATAACTCCGGCAGAGCTTCAGCCTCTGTACAGCTACCTGCACAGCAACCATCGCGAGTCAGAACTTGTAACCACCTTCTCATGCGTCTGCGACGGGCATATGCATTTCAATACAGAGGAGATAGACGAAGTGCGATACTGGCCGCTGCAGAGCATCAGGCAACATATTGGAGCAGGGATCTTCAGCGTTTACTTTGAGGATGAGTTCAGCAACTACCTAAGACATAGCAAAAAACAATAAGCTATTGCCTGAGCGCCTCGGGGTCAGTATGCGGTATAAAGAGCGCGCCCTGCAGGATGTTCAGAAGGTCCGGGTCCTCGCTCATCTGCCGGTACGTGATCAGGGACTGTATGGTTTCAACTTCCTTTATCAGAGAACTGTCTATAAGTATCATTGAGGCGCCCTTCAGGGAGGCATTGCCTGTCAGCACGATTCTGTCCCTCGGTATGTCGGGAAGCATGCCGATATTCACTGCGCTTTCGATGTCTACACCGCATCCCAGGGCGCCGGCTATATAGATTCTTCCAATATCGCCAATCTTCATGCCGACCAACCTCAGAAATACATACAGAAACGCAAACATGGCCGCCTTGGAACGGAGAAAATTCCGGAGTTCGTGTTCAGTAAAAAGAAGCTCTCTGTCGGGCGCAGAATACAGCAGGTAAGCAGGCACCGCATCTTTCATCACAACGCCCTTTGCCTGTTCATCGAACTTGCCTGCCTGATTGATAATTTGCGTTGAATAGAGCTCTGATACAAGATCTATAAGCCCTGAGCCGCAGATACCCTGGGGGCTGCCATTGCCGATAACAGAGAGGGTTGGTTCTTTGGTCGCGCGGTTGATCTCGACCCGACAGATCGAACCCGCCTCAGCCCGCTTTCCGATCTCAGCCACACCGCCTTCAAGGGCCGGGCCAGCAGCGCCGGCGCCTGCCATTATCCAGTCCCTGCAGCCAAGCGTGATCTCCACATTCGTGCCGACATCCATAAGGAGCGCCGGATCTTCCTGTTTATGGATCTCTGTAAAGATCATGCCGCTTACAATGTCACCTCCCACATAACTGCCTGCATTGGGCAGGACATAAACCGAGGCGTCCGGATGAATCAACAGGTTGATTTCATGCGCAGAGCAGAATACCGCGCTGCTTATTGCCGGTGTATAAGGGGCAACAGGGATATTCCTCACGTCAAGCCCGAGGAAGAAGTGAGACATGATCGTATTGCCTGCAACCGTCATTGCATAAACATCCCTGCACTCAATGCCGTGCTGCCTGCAGATATCCTGTACAAGCCTGTTGACGCCCTGCCTCAGTGATTCAGTCAGGTCAGCCCCTTTGCCGGTCATTGCCATCTGCACGCGGGCAAGAACATCTGCTCCGAAGCGTATCTGCGGGTTTTCCTGTCCGTATACAGCAAGCCTTTTTTTTGTTTCGAGTTCAAAAAGGGCGCATTCAAGCGAAGTGGTCCCAATATCGAGCGCTATGCCGTAGATGACAGACCTGTTAATGTCCAGAACTCTGAAGCCCTGCCCATTTTGTCCGATCACAAAAGACAGGGAAAAATTCTGCTGTCTCAGTTCATCAGAAAGCCTTGAAAGAATATGAAGAGGGATATCAACAGGAGAGATTCCTGACAGCCTGAGAGCCTCCTTAACACGTTCGGCATCCGCAACATTATCATCAGATGAGGGCTGAGGCAGACTCACGTTTACGCAAAATGCAAAAGGCCTATGACTCATACATTGCCACGCCCATATCAGAGACATCATACCCGCCGAGATGCGCGACAGCGGATCTGTAATCCCTGTCATGCCTGATGATATCGAGCATTGCGGTTATCTGAGGCATACAAAGAAACTCCCTGGGAATAGCAAGATCATAGCGCTCCTTTGCAACCGGTATGAAATCAAGACCGAGAGCATTCGCTGCAGCAAGTATGCCTATGCCGGTGTCGGCTATGCCGGTCAGGACAGCAGATGCCACTGCCATATGCGTGTATTCTTCGCGGTCATACCCCTTTATTGCCTTCGGTGATATCCCCTTTTCTTTCAGATGATAGTCAGTCAGCAGGCGTGTGCCTGAGCCTCCCTGCCGGTTGATAAAAGATACATCCGGGCGCAACAGATCTTCAAAGGCGACTATGTTCCTGGGATTGCCTTTTATAACCATAAACCCCTGTTGCCTGTACACCAGATTGACAAGCATCACCTGCCTGTCGGAGAGATATTGCTTCAGAAATGCGATGTTGTATTGACCTGTTTCAGGCTCCAGCAGGTGCATGCCCGCAACGTGAGCCTCTGCTCTTTTTAGCGCCATAATGCCGCCCAGGGAGCCGACATGCGCTGAAGAGAGTGAAACCCCGGGATATTTGAGCTTAAGATGATTCGAAAGCAGGTCAAGGGCATTGTCATGACTGCCTGTGCAGACAATGGTATTTTCTATTTCATCCTTTCCCCTCAGCATCTCGACCGTCAGTTCAGTTCCTGCTCCAAAACCTTCGGATGCGGCCGGTATCCTGACTAATCCATCAGCCCGAACCAGGGACATGAGGATGCCGGCGCCCCTGCTTATTGGCGTTGCGATGAGCTTGCATCCCACCCGACCGAGCTTCACCCTCAGAAATTCTTCCTGGCCAAGAGAAGATGCAATCTGCCGGGACAGTGTCGCAGGTGTCACATCTGCTGCTGGAGTCTCAATCCCCTGCAGGGTATTGAGCAGGCCTTTGCCGAAGAGATGGAACGTTATATATGCCGAAACCGGATATCCGGGCAGTCCGAGCACAGGCTTGCCCATGACAGATCCCAGGATAACGGGCTTGCCGGGCTTGATATTTACGCCATGCAGCAGAACCCTGCCAACAGAGGCGATCGCCTGCGCTGTGTAGTCCTCTGAACCTGCCGAGGAGCCGGCATTGATCACAACAACATCATAGAGTTCACAGGCCTTCCTGAGCGCCTCTGTTATCTGTTGTACATCATCAGCTACAGGGCCAAACCGGATCGGTCGTCCGCCCCACTGCTCGGCCAGGGATGCCAGGATGCGGGAATTAAATTCGATGATCGCGCCTTTGCTTAGATGCTCACCCGGCTCTATCAGCTCTGTCCCTGTAGGAATAACGGCGACCGCAGGTCTTCTTCTGACCCTGATTTCCGTATGACCTCCCGACAGCATGGCGCCAATGTCAACAGGGCGTATCCTGTGGCTCGCAGGGAGGATCAGTTCTGTTCTGACAATGTCTTCGCCGATAACCCTGACATGCTGCCAGGGGGTCACCGGCCTGATGATTTCGATCGCATCTTTTCCGTCCTTCAGAATACAGTTGACTTCCTCGATCATGATGACGGCGTTGAATCCGTCAGGGACCGGATCTCCGGTGTCAACAGGGACGGCTTCTTCCGGGATCAGGAGGCTCCTTGGCTCGCCCTCGGAAGCTCCAAATGTATTGCTGAACCGGACAGCATAGCCGTCCATGGCAGCGGAATGATAAGAAGGAGAAGAAACAGCGGCAAAGACCGCCCCATCAGTAATTCGTCCGAGCGATTCTTCAACCTGGACAGTCTCAGAAACAGAGAAACCGGATGCAAATTCGGACATGGTTTTCTGCCAGATCTCGAGAGCTTTTTCGAGAGGCATATTCTCGATATATATTCCCTTTTTCATACGCCCCTCCAATCCATGCAGGCAGCTTTGCTCATAACCGGGATCTATTATTGACCATGAAAAGATTGAATGAATGAGAGTCTATACAGAGAAATGCCGGAAAATCCTGAATTAAGTGTATTCCAGTTCAAGAGCCTCTGCCGAGACAGTCCGGTTCCTCCCGAGCTGCTTTGCGCGGTACAGGGCAAAGTCTGCGCAGCGAATCAGCCGGTCTTCACTGTCCACCTTGGCATCAGGCATTCCTGATATGCCGATGCTGACCGAAATCCGCCTGTCGAGCCCCCCAAAATCATGCTTCTCTATTGCCAGCCTTATCCGTTCTGCAACTACTCTTGCATGCTCTCTTGCGGTATTGGGCAGAACGATCACAAATTCTTCGCCTCCGTAACGGGCAGCCGTATCAATTTCCCTTATGCTTTTCAGAATCATATCAGAGACTTCTTTTAATACTGCATCTCCTGCGGCATGGCCAAAGGTATCATTAATCTTCTTGAAATAGTCTATATCGAGCATTATAAGGGAAAAAGGAGTGGCATAACGCTTCGCGCGCTCGTATTCACTGGAAAGCACGTCGAGGAAGCGGCGTCTGTTATAGATCCCGGTGAGGGCGTCTGTAATAGCCATATAATTGACCTTGTCAAGCAGATCTTCAAGCTGTCTGTTCTTCATCTTCAGTTCATCCTGCAGGGCCTTTGTCCTCAGCGAGGCATAGATGCGGGCATTGAGTTCGAGTTCGTTATACGGCTTGGGAAGAAAATCATCCGCGCCTATCTGCAGCCCCGAGATCTTGTCTGAGAGTTCCTTCTTGATCGTAAGCATGATGACAGGGATCCCTTTGGTTGTCTCTTCGAGTTTCAGCCATCTGCATACTTCATAGCCGTCCATACCCGGCAGGATCACATCCAGAAGAATGATATCAGGTCTTGACGACTTGACGATCTTGATGGCATTTATCCCATCCGCTGCAGCTAACACCTCGTAGCCTACACGCTCGAGAAGCTCAGTTGTGGCAGATGCCTGAATCGGATCATCTTCAACAAGTAATACCTTTGCCTTTGCCAACCATTTCCTCCTGATTTGTCACATAAGCATACCAATTGGAATACAAGTTATTCAAGCCATTCCATAAGCCCGCACGGAGCCCATCAGCATCGTCAAAGACTGCTCGCTATGATGCTCCGGCTTTCCTCCGCGACAAGATGACAATAGATATGGAGCCCTTTTCTGTTGACCTTTGCCTCGGCCTTTGACCTTGCCTCAAGGCATATGCGCCTGAGAATATCGAATTTCCCTCCGTAATAGAGCCAGGGGAAAAGATCATTGATCTCTGCCTTCGCAAAGGGTTGAAGTTCCGGTTCTGCTGCGCCGGCCTTCCTCAACAGGGTCATGACATCAAACAGGGGAGGACGTTGATGCGTCCAAAACGCAACCCTGAGCAGGTTGTCCCAATCCGCAGCAATATGCAGGCGGGCGGCGCTCTTTTGAGAAGCAGAACATATTGCATCAAGCAGATCACCGGCAGTCACTATGTAGCAGCTGTCATCAAGGCTATAGAGTCCTTTATGGGCCTCTGCCGAGAGTCTGTCATTAGACAGGACAATGTCCATAACGTCATTGGCGCCTCTTGGTTCCATGGCCATACTGATCTTGGTTCCTCCAGCCTGTTATCGTGCCGGCCTATGCCTGTCTCATCTGCATTTCAGCAGGGCTGCAGCCTCTATATGAAAGGTGTTCGGAAAAAAATCTATCATCCGGACTGACTTGATATCATACGCATCTTTCAGCTTCTTCAGGTCTCTGGCCAGGGTTGAAGGATTGCATGAGATATAGACGATCGTCTCAGCAGGCATGGCGCACACCTTTTTTACAACCTCAGATGACAGCCCGGGCCGCGGAGGGTCAAGTATGATCAGATCGAACTTCTTCTGAATCCGGTATTTCTCCGACGATGATTTAACAAATTTGCAGTTCTTCAGACCATTGAGCTTGAGGTTCAATGCTCCATCCTCAACAGCAAAGGGATTTTCTTCAACCAAAACAACCTCTTCTGCATTCATGGCAATGGGCAGAGAAAAGTTCCCGGCGCCGGCATACAGATCAAGCACCTTTTTCCTCTCAAGAGGGGCGACCTGGCCCGCAATAAACTCGGAAACCTTCAGATTAAGGCTCCAGTGCGCCTGAAAGAAAGTCCATGGAGAGACCGCATAGGTAAGCCCGTTGAAGTCAAACGCCACTCTGCCGGAACCCTCCGCGAGTGCATCATTGATCGCAATGCTCGATACTCCAATCTCCCTGAAGGCCTCTGTCAGATCATTATTGACTGCGTCTCCCTTAAGAAGTACTGCAACTGAATCCCCTGTCGAAATATGCAGTTCCCTGAGCCCGGAAGCAAGGTTATTTTCCTTGATGCGCCGAAGCAATTCATTGATCCTGTCGCTCATAAGTGGACAGGACTCAAAAACCACCACGTCCCTCGATGACGCACGGAAAAAACCTGTAGCCCCCTCTTTGGATACTTTGAACTGGGCCCTGTGGCGGTACTGCCACTGAGAACCGGTCAGCGAAGGGGAAAGCTGCATCTCAATACGGCCAAGCCTGGTCAGCGAGTCAACGAGAATCTCCTCCTTCATGGCCACCTGCTTTTCATAGGCAATGAACTGCAGATGACAGCCGCCGCAGACTCCAAAGACCGGACATCTCGGTTCGGTCCTGAACTCGGAGGGCTCTACAACCTGGGTCACGGTGGCCAACATATAGTCGCGCTTTCTTTCGTCAATATTCACATCTACCAGTTCGCCCGGGATCGCCCCCTTGACAAGGATGACCTTGTCATCCCGCGCTATGCTATATCCGCCGTATGCCGGCAACGATGGTCTGACTATCAATGGCGTTATTCCTTTCCTGCAAGCCGCTTTATTGTGGCCTTCATCTCGGTCAGATCGGCTGACTTCACAACATATGCCTCTGAGGCCCATACAGAAAAGTCATCCCTGTAATCATAGGCAGTGGACATGATGATCGGCAGCCTCGGCTTCTTCTCCTTCATCTGCCTGAGCAGTTTGATGCCGTCTATGTCAGGCAGATGAATATCGAGCGTCACCAGATCAAAGTCTTCAGTCTCGAACTTCGCAAGGCCTTCTGTCCCGCTCGCTGCAGTAACGATCTCGTATCCCTCCTCCTCAAGTTCCTCCTGGTAGAGCCTCAGAATGCTCTGGTCATCATCAACAATAAGTATCTTCATGCCTCTGCCTCCTTTATGGGTAGATAAACTTTGAATACCGTTCCCTTGTCAATTTCACTATTGACCTCAATACGTCCGTCATGTTCCTGGATGATCTTGTGCGTTATAGCAAGGCCCAGGCCGGTGCCTGAAGCCTTCGTGGTAAAAAAAGGATTGAATATGGAATCCATATCAGAGGCGGGTATGCCACGGCCGGTGTCTCTCACTTCGATCACAGCATTACTGTCTTCACGGTAGGTCTTCACAGTTACCGTTCCGGCCCCCTGCAGGGCCTGCACCGCATTGGTAATAATATTCATAAGCGCATCCTTTATCCTGTGCGGATCAACAGAAACATCCGTAATTTGGCGGTAATCCTCCTGCAGACTGATGCCCCGTTCCTCCAAGTCCGACTTCATGAGCCGGACAATTTCCGCGACAATGGTGTTGACATTCGTCTGTTCACGCACAAGTCTCAGTTCTTTTACAAATCCGAGGATCTCCCTCAGTATGTTTTCGAGCCGGGATACCTCTTTGACGATAATCCCGGCATACTCCCTGAGATTTCCATCAAGCTTCTTTTCGAGCCGCTTCGCAAACCCGCCGACAGAAACAAGTGGATTCCTTATTTCATGGGCAACCCTGGCTGCCACCTCGCCCAATGCCGCCATCTTTTCTGAAGTGGCAACCTTGTTCTGCAGCTGCTTCAGTTCAGTGATGTCCCTAACAACATGCACCGATCCCATAAACTCGCCTGCCATATCAAAAATCGGAGAACTTGATGTAAGGAATGTGCCGCCAAGATAAGGATCCTCAAGCTCCTCGACATAGGCCTTCATTGTCTTGACGGTCTTGTGATGAGGGCACTTCAAAGGCGGCTCGGTCGTACCATGGAAAAGCTCAAAACATTTCCTGCCGAGAATCTGCTCTGAGGGCAGCCCGAGCCTCTTCATGACGGCCTTGTTGACCCTCTGTATTACATATTCGCTGCTGTTGAAATAGACCATGTCGGACATGGATTCGAATATATTCTCGAGCTGCTGCTCAGCCAGGGTCATCTGTTCATACAAGCGAGCAGTCTCAATGGCGGATGCGATCTGGTTCGAGAAACTTGCAAGAAACTGCATATCCTCCTCAGTGATGGTTTTTCTGTTGAAATAATTGTCAACCCATATAAGCCCGATCACCTTATCACGGGATATAAGCGGAACTACGGCATATGCCTGAGTGCCGAGCTGCTGAATAAGCACGGCATCTGAAAGTGGTTCCTCCTTCACGTCCCGCACGTTAAGAGGAAGCTTTTCCCTGACCGACCGCGTCAGTATCGTATTTTCCTCAAGCGGCAGCTTGATGCCTGTTGTCAGGCGCTCCATAAATGACTCTCCCGGCAGGGGATTTGCGATTATCTCCTGCATTATTTCATCGAGGGACTTCTGCGTAAGAGAAAGATCGTCCCAAACCTTCCATGCATCCTCGGGAGAGGCAGGCCCTACACCCATAACCCCCTTGAGCAGATTTCTTTCATCATCAACAAGAAAAAGTATTGCCCGGTTGAACCCCATGCCATCGCTCATGGTGACTGCCGTAAGCACCATCTTGAGAAGCTTGTCAAGATCAAGCGTGCTGCGCATTGCGGTAGATATGAAGAAGAGCCGTGACATCTCCTGATTTCTCCTGATCAGTTCCTTTTCTACCCTCTTCTTTTCAGATATATCCCGCGATATGCCGCAGATGCCGATCACATCTCCGGCGGCATCCTTGATCGGTGAAAGCGTCAGGCTCACCTCGATGATATTGTTGTCCGCTCGCCTGCGCAGCGTTTCAATGTCCTTGAGCACTTCTCCGGTCTTAAGCTTTTCTATATGCTCCTTTTCCTTTTCAATAAGAAAATCAGGCACAAAGGGAAGAAACTTGCCCTTCACATCCTGCTCCGTAAATCCGAAGATCCTCTCCGCCCCTGTATTCCAGGATGTGATGTCGCCGGACAGGTCGCTCGTCACAATGGCATCTGCAGAGTTGTTTATAATGCTCTCAAGATGGTCCTTGGTCTGGATAACTTCACGATAAAGGCTCAGGGTCTCCTCCTGATAAAGAATTCTCTCTGTAATGTCCATGATAAAGACAACCGCTTCAGCTATCTCTCCCTTTTCATTGCCGATCGGGTATGCTGTGAGTTCTGCGTAATTGACGCCCCGCGACTGGGTTATCGTATTGATCTCACCTGTCTCAAAGGTTGCCTTGGAGGCGCAATGGGGGCATATACCGATCTTGTCATGAAAAATCGCCCGGCTATCCCTGCCCACCAGATCATGATTGGAATGTCCGGTCCAGTCCTCAACGTATTTATTGGCCGACGTTATCACAAAGTTCCTGTCCAGGGTTATGATGCCGCCCTGCACGCTGTCAAAAAGTATATTCAGGCGTTTTTTCTCCTCAAGCTCCTGCCTCTGCCGCCTGATTTCGGTCTCATACACTCTTGCCTTTTCTATCGCAATAGATGATATGGAGGCAAAACCCTCGACCGTCTCCAGGTCATCTGATGTAAAAGGAATCGGTTGCCCCTCACCGTCGAGCTTGTCATAGAGGCTGAGAGTTCCGATCACGCTTTCGCCCACTCTCAGGGGAACACATATGGCAGTCTTGATGTCTATTCCCGGCAATTTCATATTAACCGCCATATTCTCCGCATCTTCAACTATCATAGGCTCATTGTGCTGCGCAACCCATCCTGCTATGCCTTCACCGAGGGCCAGTTCGAGCTTCGGCTCAAGTTCCTTGTCAAGCCCGTATGAGGACCTGATCTTGAGCGTGCTGTCCTCCAGAAGCCGTATTATGCAGCCGCGTGAGGAGACAAGCCGTGATACCTCCTCAGTCACCTTGCTCAGAAGCTGTTCAGAATCAAGAAGTGATGTTATGGCCCTGCCGATGTCAAAGAGAACGGTCATCTTCATTATCTCGGCTCTTGCTGCATCATACAGTTCAGCGTTCCTCATTACAGATCCGATCGTCATCGAAACGATGCTCAGCGCACTGACCTCATCCTCAGAGAAAATATGTTCCATATGATTCAGAATGACAAGCATACCCATACACTGCTCATCCCGTATTATTGGCACTATAAGGCCGCTCTCATGGGTATCAGCAGGAGTATCCCCTGTGCCGAGTTCTGCAGAAGACCTGATTCTGTGCGGCTCGTTAGAGGCAAGGACCTGCTGCACCAGAGCATTGTCCCTTGAGATGGCAGGCAGCTGAAGTCCATAGCCCGGATCATTTGATGCATCAAAAAGAAAGGTCTTTTCGTCCTTGTTCAGCAGATAGATTGCGCAAATACCATAGTTAAGCTTTTCAGCAAGCAGCTGGACCATTTGAACAAAGGCCTTTTTTCTCTCGATCATAACGCCGGCTATGCGAGATATGTCCAGAAGCAGTTCCGTTTCGTTCAGCCTGCGCCCCAGCTGATTGCTCGATGCCTCAAGATCCGACACCATCTCGTCAAATTGTTTGGCAACAACGCCGAACTCATCAGAACGGTTCATTCTTATTCTGTATGACAGATCCCCTGCGCTGATCTCTGCCGTTGCCCTGAGAAGTTCATTGAATGGCGTTGATATGGCCCTTCGTATCCATATCATCAGCAACAAAGCAACAACAGAGGAAAAGACAATCAGGGAAACATGGTATAGAATCATGCGTTTTTTTGTCTTCTCTGCGGACAGGCCGGCTGCTGCCACAACCTCAAGTGAATGCGCCTGCAGCAGATCAATCGCTGCCACAATCTCGATTACAAGCGGCTCAATCCTCGACAGCAGAGTCGCAACAGCGGCAGTCCCCTGGGGTTCCCGCTGATCCATGATGCCCCGCGAATGTGTCAGCATTTCCTGGAATTTGGAACTGATCATTTCTGCGTCTTGCCGGAATGCCGGTTCATTGCTGATGGCGCCTAAGCTCTTGTACACGGCGAAAAGTCTTTTATTGAACATATTCTTGTATCTGACGTTGCCGGTATTGCCCCAGTCCCTGACCGTCTGTACCAGCCCGCTGACATTACGCTCAAGCTCATTAATCATCTTTGTTTCGTCACTGATGACTGTAAGCACAGCCATATTCCGGTTCAATGTCTCGAAGATCAGGATCGTGCCTGTGGCAAGGACCGCGATCACAACCAGAAAAACGCTCAGCAGCAACGTCAGTCTTCTTTTGAGTGTCATCGGCTCTGCCTTTCCATCGCTTTTTTGTAGACGGCAAGATACCCGTCAGCAGCCTTATCCCAGGGAAACTTCACCTGCATTGCCTGATATATCAACTCCTGCATCCTGGCCCTGTCAGAATATACACAGAATGCCCTTTTGACAGCCTCGATCAATGCGCCTGACGAATATTCCTCAAACAGAAAGCCGGTTCCGACGCCTCCAAGATGATCATAATCCTTAATGGTATCGGCAAGACCGCCTGTCTTTCGGGCGATCGGAACGGCGCCATACTGCATTGCTATGAGCTGACCCAAACCGCAGGGCTCGTACCGCGACGGCATAAGAAAGAAATCAGACCCGGCATAGATGAGATGTGCAAGAGGCTCTTCAAACCCGATACGCAGAAACATGAAACCCTTATGCTCCTGAGCCTTGGAAGCCAATGCAGACTGATACTGCTCCTCGCCCTTGCCAAGCACTATGATACTCGCACCGATCCTTACAAGCCCATCAACAGCCTGAAGGATGATATCGAGTCCCTTCTGATAGGAAAGCCTGCTTACGATACTTACAACAGGCGCCTTCCGGTTCTTGATCCCGGCAAGTCTGATCAATTGCCCCCTGCAGGCTGTCTTGCCCTTCAGGTCTTTTGCGCTGTATGTTGAAGGCAGAAATGCATCCTGAACGGGATTCCACGTCTGCTCATCAATGCCGTTTATGATCCCAAACAGATCCTTCTTTCTCTTCTGAAGAATCCCTTCCATGCCGTCTCCGTATTCCGGTTCAAGAATCTCCCGGCTGTAGGTCTTGCTGACCGTATTGAGCAGATCAGCATACAGAAGCCCTGCCTTCATAAGGCTGAGCTTCCCGTAGTATTCAAGCCGCTCAGGCACGAAATAGTCCCAACCCAGTCCGGTTAAGGCCAGATTGGCGGAATCATAATTGCCCTGATACGAGAGATTATGCACGGTAAAAAGAGTGGCAGTTCTGCGGAGTTTTGGGTGATGACCATAAAGGGATTTCACGTAAAGGGGTATCAGGCCTGTCTGCCAGTCATTGCAGTGAATAATGTCGGGAGAGATATCCAGGGCAATACATGCCTCCAGTACCGCGCGTGAAAAGAAGATAAACCTGACGGCATTATCTCCATACTCGCCGCTTGCAGTTGCATAAAGCTCAGGCCTGTCAAAAAGCTGATTGCACTCGATAAAATATGCCTCTGGCGCCTTACCCGCGCCTGAAGTGTATATGGCGCCTTCAAAGACAAAACTGCCCATAGCAACCCTGATTGTCCTGCCTGTCTTTTTCAGTCTGAACTTCTCCCTGACAGATGCGTACAGGGGAAGGATAAGCGATGCCTTATGCCCTTTATTGCGGAATTCCCTGACAAGTGCGCCCGTCACATCAGCAAGTCCGCCTGTCTTTGCAAAAGGCACAGCTTCAGAGCATGCCATCAGAATATTCAAATCCTGGCCTCCCGCATAAACTTAGCCGACTCCTCCGGGGGAGTGGGATTGATATAAAACCCTGATCCCCATTCAAAACCTGCGATTTTTGTAAGCTTTGGAACCAGCTCTATATGCCAGTGATAATAGTCATTTGCCTCATCATAAAATGGTGATGTATGGATAACAAAATTATAGGGAGGCTCATCAAGGATCCTGTCCATCTGGCGCAGGATCCGCTGGAGGATCTCTGCCAGCTCACTGAAATTCCTCTCGGCCGGACTAAAGGCAGATTCATGCCGCTTAGGCAGGATCCATGTCTCAAACGGCGCACGAGGGGCAAACGGGGCAAGAGCCACATATCTCGAATTTTCATATATTAGACGCTTTCCGTCAGAGAGTTCCTGGCTGACAACATCGCAAAAAATGCATCGTTCCTTGAACTTGTAATGCTGACGCGCTGCGTCGAGCTCTTCCTTTACCAGCTTCGGAACAATCGGCAGGGCAATGAGCTGCGTATGAGAATGCTCAAGTGATGCTCCGGCAACCTCTCCTTCATTCTTGAAGACCAATCCGTATTTGAATCTCTGATCCTTCTTCAGGTCTGAAAGCCTCAGAAATGCAGCCCAGAGCATATCCTCAACAGACTTCCGGGACATGGTTGACAGGGAAAGGCTATGGTCAGGAGATTCAACAATCACCTCATGTGCGCCTACACCGTTCATCTTGTCGTAAATGCCGTCCCCTGACTTGTTCAGATCGCCGTAAATCTGAAGCGCCGGAAACTTGTTCGGCATAACGCGCAATGACCAGTCAGGGCTGTTTGCAGAAGAATGGGGCGGTCTGAAAGCCATAATCTCGGGAGGCGTCGTATATTCATTGCCCGGGCAAAAAGGGCAGAACCCGCCTTTTTTTCTCTGCGACGCAGAAGGGAAATCCGCGGGCCTTTTCCCCCGCTCCACAGATATGATCACCCATCTGCCTACAATGGGATCTTTTCTCAGCTCAGGCATATATATCCTCCGTATATTGCAAAAAAGGGGGAAAAGGACGATCCTCCCCTGTTTCATTTTTTTGTTTTGCATATTATATCACGTGCACAAATGAAAGAGACATTTCATCAATGGCCTGCAAAGAATCAGATATCGCAGGGGCAACTGAGATGATAATGTAATTACTGGACGATCTTCAGGCTGATGTCGGAGGCGGCTGCCGAATGGGTCAGCGCTCCCACAGATATCATATCTACGCCGGTTTCGGCGATCTCGCGGACATTTTCGAGGGTAACATTTCCTGAGGCCTCAAGGGCAACCCTGCCGTTGACTATCTTCACTGCCTCGCTCATATCTGCTGTTGACATATTATCGAGCATGATCACGTCGGCTCTTGTCTCAAGCGCATCCTCAAGATCCTTGATATTTTCGACCTCCACCTCGATCCTTGCAAGGTGATGTCCGGCCTTTGCAAGACGCACCGCTTCCTTTATGCCGCCTACTGCCTCGATATGATTGTCCTTGATCAAAATGCCGTCGAATAGGCCGAAGCGATGATTCACGCCGCCACCCATGCGAACCGCATATTTCTCCATAAAACGGTGGCAAGGGGTTGTCTTTCTGGTATCAAGAATCCTTGCCCTGGTTCCTGCAACGGCCTCAACAAACTGGGCAGTCAGTGTAGCAATGCCGGAAAGCCTTTGAAGGATGTTAAGGCTTGTCCTCTCGCCTGCAAGCAGCATACGCGTCTTCCCTGTAACCTCCCCTAACACATCACCCCTTCTGACCTTTGCCCCCTCTGCCTGGAACGTTCTGAACACTACAGCCTTGTCAATCAGCTGAAATACTTCCCTGCTGAAAGGAAACCCTGCAAGCACAAAGCTGCCTTTTGCAATAAACAGAGCCCTGGCATCGCTGTCCTCGGGGATTATCAGCGACGATGTTATATCACCATGGCCTATGTCCTCTTCGATCGCATGCAGCAGCAGTTGTGTAACACTTGCCGGCATATCCATTATGACGCTGCCCCCTTGAGGTCCAGCATCCTGCCGAGATTTTCCCCGACAAGCTCCCTCTTCCTCATGCAGTCGTCATATTTGTCTTTTTCCTTTGCAACGATCTCTTTGGGCGCCCTGCTGAGAAACTCCGGATTATTCAGCTTCCTGCCGAGGAACTCAGCCGTTTCTTCGAGCCGCTGCATCTCCTTGTTAATGCGCTCTATCTCGAGGTCAAGGTCGAGCAGCCCCTCAAGAGGAACATAAACCTCAACATGCCTCCTTACCGCCACAGAAGAACCGTTCGGTTTTTCGACCTCCGCCCCTATCTGAGGAATCTCGGCACGGCTCAGCTTCCTGAGAAAGACAATATTGTCTGCAAGGATATCTTTTGCATGGCTTGTGCCGGTTTTGACATATGCCTTCAACTCAACAGAAGGGGAGATGGAAAGCTCACCCCTGATCGTCCTTATTGCCAAGACCGTCTCCATAATGACTTCCATCTGCTCAACAGCAGATTCATCATAGGCAATGCCCCGTGGGTACGAGGCCATGACAATACTGTCGCCCTCGTGAGGCATGGCCTGCCAGATCTCTTCAGTAACATATGGCATAAAAGGATGCAGCAGCCTTACCGTGCCCTCAAGGATGAAAAGAAGACATTCCTTCACTGTTTCTTTGGCCTCATCTTCGCCATAAAGCACCGGTTTTACCATTTCTATATACCAGTCGCAGAGTTCGTGCCATACAAAAGTGTACATACTGCCCGCCGCATCATTAAAGCGGTAATCCTGAAGAGCTGTACGCACTTCACTGGCCGCGGCAGAAAGACGGCTTACAATCCATCTGCTGCCGAGATCAAGACGGTTCATGTCAGGCGACCCTGGCAGACTGCTGCCCTCTGTGTTTGCAAGAATAAACCGGGAGGCATTCCAGAGTTTATTCACAAAGTGACGGTATCCCTCTACCCTCTCCTCCGAGAACTTCACATCACGGCCCTGCGCTGCAAATACTGCAAGCGTGAACCTGAATGCATCAGTGCCGTATTTATCCATCATCACCAGTGGATCTATCACATTGCCCTTTGACTTGGACATCTTCTGACCGCTTGCATCCCTGACAAGGGCATGTATATATACAGCCTTAAAAGGCACCTCTTTCATGAAATGGATGCCCATCATCATCATGCGCGCCACCCAGAAGAATATGATATCGAATCCGGTCACAAGCACTGAAGTAGGATAATATCTCTTCAGTTCCGGCGTTTCATCCGGCCATCCCAGTGTCGAGAAAGGCCAGAGCGCCGAAGAAAACCATGTGTCAAGCACATCATCATCCTGTTTCAGATTAATATTGCCGCAATTGGAGCATTTCTCAGGCTCGCTCCGCCTGACCATCACCTCTCCGCAATCGCAGTGCCAGGCAGGTATCCTGTGACCCCACCAGATCTGGCGCGATATGCACCAGTCCTTTATATTTTCCATCCAGGCAAAATAGGTGTTTTCCCATGATTTGGGCACGAATTTCGTTCTGCCTCTTCTGACCGCATCCATCGCCTCCCCTGCAAGCGGTCCAACCTTCACATACCATTGAAGGGCCGGCAGCGGCTCAATGACGGTCTTGCACCTGTAGCACTGACTGATGGCATGCGCATGAGCATCCTGCTTCTCGATCAGATCCAGTTCCCGAAGGTCTTTGATGACCGCTTTCCTGCAGGCATACCGGTCCATCCCAAAATACCTATTCCCAGCCTCTGCTGTCATAGTCCCGTCAAGTGCAATAACAGTGATATAAGGAAGCGCCGGCGATTGTCTCTTTGCAGCAGCCTCGTCATTAAAGTCATGAGCAGGCGTAACCTTCACAGCCCCTGTTCCAAAGGCCTGGTCAACTGAAGAATCGGCAATAACCGGTATCTTCCTGTCGGTAAGAGGCAGGTCTATGGTCTTGCCGATCAGTTCCTGATAGCGCTTATCATCAGGATGCACGGCAACCGCAGCATCTCCGAGCATGGTCTCGGGCCGGGTGGTCGCAACTGTTATATATCCGCTTTTGTCTGTAAAGGGATATCTGATATGGGTGAGCTTTCCCTCTGCATCCTCGTGCTCCACCTCAATATCAGAAAGCGCCGTATGGCACCTCGGACACCAGTTGATCAGGCGATGATCGCGGTAGATGAGCCCCTGTTCATACAACGCAACAAAGACTTCTATAACTGCCCTTGAGAGACCCTCATCAAGGGTAAAACGCTCCCTTGACCAGTCGCAGGAACTGCCCAGCCTTTTGAGCTGATTAATGATCCTGCCGCCGTATTCACCCTTCCACTGCCATACCCGCTCTATAAACTTATCCCTGCCTAACTGATGCCGGTCTGTCTTGTCTGTGGCTAACTGGCGTTCGACAACATTCTGCGTCGCTATTCCGGCGTGATCCATGCCGGGCACCCATAGCACGTTGCAGCCGCTCATCCGTTTCCATCTGACAAGGATATCCTGTATGGTTGCGTTCAAAGCATGGCCCATATGAAGCGTACCTGTCACATTGGGGGGCGGAATCACTATGGCAAACGGCTCGCCTTGGGCGCACGGATCGGCGGTAAAGAGGTTTCTGTCGGCCCAGAACTCATACCACTTCTTTTCTGTTGTTTCAGGATTATAACTTTTATCTAATTCTTTCATAGCAAAGAAAAACGGGGATTCGGTCTTGCCGCTTCCCCGCCCTTATCATAAGATGCAGTGGAACCTAAAATTCAGATTTGATCTTCTCGATCTCTTTCGAGATCATCGAGCCGGCCAGATCAGGCACTGTCTCCCATATAACCTTCTCAACTTCTGATTTAAGAGAGGCTATCGAGCCCTCAAGGACCTGCCTCATAAGCTTCTCGCTGAGTTCAGGGGCTACTTCCCAAAGCACCTTTTCGACAGACTCTTTCACTGCAGGCGCAAGCGCCGCAAGAATGATTTCCCTGATATCAAGTGACGCAAGCAATGCAGAGACGTTCGCGTTGACCGTTTTTTCAAAGACCCTCAGGATCTCCTCTTTTGTGGGCAGGGATATTTCCGGCATCCCGACTTCCCTGACCCTCCGGGGCTCTGGCGGCTCCGGACTCTCAACAGCAGGAGCAGCACTGACAGGGGCCTCTTCAGCTTCGGAAAGCATGCTCTCATCAGTAATATCGAATGTTTCTGCCATGTCCGCAACCTCTACGGCTGCATCCGCATCGGCCTCTATCTCTTCACTGACAGTCTGCACCTCTTCCAGATCCCATAGATCATCGCCGGTCTCCGCAGCGCTTGCCGCCTCTTCGGCCTCTTCAGTTAAAACAAAGACATCTTCATCTGTATCCGGCCCGGCCTCTTCGGCTGAAAGGATTTCCTCCTGCCCGGCAGAACTCATGGTAAGGACAGCATTGATCTTGCTGATCAGTTCCTGCGACTCAAATGGTTTTATGACAGAGTCGTCCGCATTGATCTGTGAAGCAAGCTCTTCGTCAATCGGCTCAAATGCGCCGGCAAGCAGAATAACGGGAATGTGTGCAGTAGCAGGGTTCTTTTTTATTTTGTCGCAAAGCTGATAGCCATTGACTTTGGGCATCTCAATGTCGGCAAGAACAATATCAGGATTGAACGACTCGATGAGATTCAGGGCATCCTCGCCATTGTTCACTGACTTTATATCAAAATCTTCCTCGGCAAGTACCAGTTCCACAACCTTCTGTATGGTTATACTGTCATCTGCGAGTAACAGCTTGCGAGCCATTTGTCACCTCTACATTAAAGTGTTTTGACAAATTTTAGTGCTAAGTGCTGAAATTGTCAAGGTTTTTTTGATAACTTTAATGCCTGCATATGAATTCATGAGAGAAATAAGGCATCCGGGCCTGCAATTATGCCAATACTTTTTTTCATCAGATGCTCTGCGGTTTGAATCTCCTGAGCCTCAGGGCATTTGTCACAACAGTGACCGATGAAAAGGCCATTGCCCCGGCAGCAAGCATGGGGTTCAGAAGAATGCCGAAGAATGGAAAGAGCGCTCCTGCTGCAACCGGGATGAGAATAACGTTGTATGCAAAGGCCCAGAAGAGGTTCTGCCTGATATTCTTTATAGTCGCCTTTGAAAGGGCTATCGCTGTCACCACACCCCTGATATTGCCTGCAATCAGCGTAATATCAGAGGCCTCCATGGCAACATCAGCGCCGGTGCCGATCGCAATGCCCACATCTGCCTGGGCCAGCGCAGGCGCATCATTGATGCCGTCCCCCACCATGGCAACAACCCTGCCCTCGGCCTGAAGTTTCTTCACCTCGTTGGCCTTATCCTGAGGCAGCACTTCTGCCAGCACCCTGTCTATGCCTGCCTGCACTGCTATTGCATCGCCGGTGCGCCGGTTATCGCCGGTTATCATCACCACTTCAATGCCCATCGCCTTGAGCTGTCTGACTGCCTGCGCAGACTCTGCCTTGAGAGTGTCGGCCACAGCAATGATGCCGGCTGCAGTCCTGTCAAGACTAACAAACATCGGGGTCTTGCCCTGTAATGAAAGCCTGTCAGCAGCATTGATCAAAGAGGCAAGATCAATACCCTCGTCCTGCATATATTTCTGGTTGCCGAGCATGACCGTCTTCCCCTGAATAACTGCCTTGATGCCATGACCGGGGATCGCCTGAAAATGCTCAGGATCTGCAATGGTCAATCCGGCCTCCTTCGCCCTCTTCACAACAGATTCTCCCAATGGATGTTCAGAGCCTTTCTCTGCAGATGCTGCATAGAAAAGCAGATCTTTTTCATCCATGTCGTCAGTTATCAGATCTGTCACCTCTGGCCGTCCATTGGTCAGCGTTCCTGTTTTGTCAAAGACCACAGAGTCTATCTTATGGGCCTTTTCAAGCGCTCCGCCGCTCCTGATCAGAATGCCATTTTCCGCGCCCTTTCCGGTGCCGACCATGATCGAGGTGGGAGTGGCAAGGCCGAGCGCACAGGGGCATGCAATGATAAGCACCGCTATGAAGTTCAGCACCGCATAGGTAAATGCAGGGGCAGGACCAATAAGATACCAGGCAATAAATGTCAGAGCTGCAACGACCATCACTGCCGGCACGAAATAGGAGGCGATCACATCAGCCAGGCGCGCTATGGGCGGCTTTGATCCCTGTGCCGACTGCACCATCGCGATAATATTGGAGAGCATAGTCTCCCTTCCCACTTTTACCGCCTCGAATCTGAATGCGCCTGTCATGTTTATCGTGCCGCCGATTACCGAATCGCCCGCTTTCTTTTCAACAGGCATGGATTCACCTGTAACCAAGGACTCGTCAACTGATGAGTGGCCCTCCAGGATCAGACCATCAACCGGCACTTTTTCACCAGGCCGGACTGCGATGATATCGCCCATCTCTACATCCCCGATCAGCAAATCCACCTCATTGCCGTCCCTTACAACTCGGGCTGTCTTTGCCTGAAGACCGATCAGTTTCTTGATCGCCTCGGAGGTTTGGCCTTTTGCGCGCGCCTCAAACAGCCTGCCAAGCAGAACCAGCACAATGATAGTAGCTGAGGTGTCGAAATACAGATCTGCCGAGTATCCCCTTATTGCAAAGACTGAAGGAAAAAACATTGCCACAACGCTGTACAGATATGCAGAGGAAGTGCCTATGGCTATCAGTGTATTCATATTCGTGGTTCTGTGGCGGGCTGCAGAAACAGCGCCTGCATAAAACTGCCTGCCGATCCAGAACTGTACAGGCGTTGCCAGCAGAAGCTGAATGGGATGATTCACAGCAGCAGGCAGATGGATGATGCTGCCGAAAATATGGTTCCATTGCATCAGAAACATAATTGGCAGGGCAAGGATTCCGCCTGTTACAACCTTTGTCTTGAGCTCCCTGTATGCCCTGTCGCGCTGCCTCTGCTCCTGCTCAACAATATCCTCACCCTTGTCCGCCTCGACAACCTCGTACCCAGCCTCCCTGATGACCCTCTTGAAATCATTTATGCTGACCTGTGACAGGACATATTCTATCGTTGCCTTCTCAGTTGCAGAGTTCACCGAAGCGGACACCACGCCGTCAAGCCCTTTGAGCGCCGTCTCTACAGCAGAAGCACAGGACGCGCAGGTCATTCCGGCGACAGCAACATCAATGGTTCTCGTGGCTCTGCCTTCAGCCATTTTCACCCCTCTTGATCAGAGTGATCTCCCTGCTGATCTCATATGGCAGTCAGATAGGCTGCAGCCTGCAGGCAAAATGCCTGAGGTTTCCATTATAATCGCCGACCGACAGCTCAAAGACTCCTTTATTCATAACCACTGAGGGCGAGCTGTGCTTGCTGAACTGCAGGTTTTTCAATATATCATCATCCAGAAAGACCGGCATTCCTTTGCCCGGACTATCGGCTGAATACAGACGCATGGCGCCATCCTGCTGTCCGACAAAGAGATATATCCTCTGATCGTCGCGCGCAAGCGACGGTGAAGCATAACGGTCTGCCCTTACACTCGAGAAAACACCTTCAACCATAGACCAGTAAGGCATGCCTGACTCTGCATTTTGCATCCGGTAGGCAGTCACATTTCCGTCAACATCTCCCACAATCAATTCCCATGCACCATCTCCATCCAGGTCAAAAACCGCCGGTGAAGCATGTAACAGCCTCGGAACGCCCCTGAAAAAATCCTTCTGCTCCTGCCATATGGGCCGGTCATCCTCGCCCATATTAAGAAAGGCCCTGACATGGCCATCATGCTGACCTGTTACCAACAGATTTCTGCCCTTCCAGATGACCAGCGTTCCCCGTGCATATCCGGGGAGTTTAATGCCGTCGAAGAAGTTCTTCTTCTCGATCCAGGGAAGTTCCCTGGCACGCGATTGATACTCAAAGAGGCGCAGTTCTCCGTTGACATTTCCTGTAACCATCACAGATTTCCCGCCAAGCTCACAGACCGAAGGGGTGCATACAGGCCCGGGCATCAGTCTGTCGGCAAATAAAGAGGGAACCTCCTCCCAGGCCCTGAAATCACTTCTGCTGTTTTTGTAGTAATATATCCGTCCATTGCCGTCAGATACAATGAGATTGGCAACAGCGCCCTTGCTGTCTTTCATAAAGGCAGGCGCAGCAAAATGACTGAACTCCATCTTCAGGGCTGACTTCTGCCATACCCCGGCTGCATTCTGTTTTTCGATCAAATAGAGCTTTCCCATGCTGTTGCCTGCGATGATGACAATTCTGCCGTTAATCACTGCCGCCGCAGGCATGGCGTACATGCCGATATTGACCCCTTTAAAAAAGTCCGGATCCCTTGCAAAGGATACCTTTCCCCTGATCGTTCTGTTTCTGTAAAGCATAAGTGAACCGGTCGAGTTGCCTGCAATGATGTCTGCCTTGCCGTCGCCATTGACATCAGCCACTGTCGGGGTGGCATCATCTCCTACATCAATGACAGGCATATCAACTCTCTGCCATACGGGCCTGGCACGCGTTGCTGTATTTCTGAAGATAATGATCCTGCCTGATTCGGATGAGAACCCTCCGGTGCCTATAATAATCTCAGGATTCCCGTCAAGGTCTATATCAGCTGCTGCGGGTGACGAAAAAGCGCCTGCCTGTTTTCCCTGAAAATATCCTTCTGCCTCGGCCCATGAGTTGCCCTGCTCATTGAACCTCCTCTTATAGAGTCTCAGAGAGCCGTCCTTGCCTCCGGCTATAAGATCCTGACTGCCGTCTCCGTCCATATCGAAAAAGACGAGGCGAGCAAAAGGGACGACCTCCAGACCGCTTTGGTTAAATACCGCAGAGGTTCTCTCCTCACAGGCAACTGCCTGCCTGTATGGTTTTGGCAATGGTTCAACAGGATCTCTGTCCGTCACAGGAGCAACCGGGGGTGGTATCACTTTCGGCAGAGGCTTGACTATTTCCTGCTGAGGCGCACAGGATGCAATAAAACTGACAAGAACAAAGAAGGCTGACTTCTTTATCAAAAAATACATCCCCCGGCTGCCGATCAAGCAGCCAGGGGATGGTTTCATGCTGTACAATCCTGCTTACCTTGAAATTACTTCAAAGTGCACACGTCTGTTAAATTTTGCCTCTGTAGAATTCTTGTTATGCGCAGTCGGCGTCTCGGGCATACCAAGTCTGCTCTCGCCATAGCTGATAGTAGTCATTCTGTCAGCGGCAATACCGGCATTGACGAGATACTCTTTCACTGCATTAGCCCTTCTCTCTCCGAGCGCCATATTATAGTTGTCATTGCCATGTGCACAGGTATGTCCCTCTACCTGGACTCTGACCGTAGGATGTTCCTTAAGCACAGCAGTATCACGTACAAGTATGGCTATCGCCTCATCAGTCAAAGTAGCCTTGTCAAATTCAAAATGCACATCCTCAAGGATGATCTTTACAGGCGGCGGTGGTGGAGGTGGCGGCGGCGGTGGCGGCGGCGGAATTACCGTTACACGGGCGCTGCAGGATGTTGATCCACCGGGACCCTCAGCCTTTGCCGTGAACTCTGCGGAGGCGGCAGGTGACACCCTTTTCTCTCCTCCTGTTACTCCAACCGGGGTGCCGTCCAGCACAGCAGAAGTGACTGTTCCGGATGTCGTCATGGTCAGTTTCGCAGATTCCCCTAACATAATCGCAGAGGGGTTCACAAGCAGCACGCAGGTCGGTGAACAGGCAATGTTAACCGGAATAGGCCCTACGGTCTTGCACGCCATATAATCCTCATAGGCCTTGTCAACTCTTGCCTTAGCCTCCTGATACTCAGCCTGACATTCCTTGTCCTTACCCGCTGCCCTGGCCTCCTTTAGCGCCGCGTCAGCATTAACCAGCACATCAGGATAATACAGATATCCCGGCAGCCTGTCTGCCGTAGTCTTCTGCATTCCGCTGCAGCCTGTCAGCAAAGCAAATGAAAGCATCACAACCGCAATCAGAACGATTCTCTTTACCGCGCTTCTCTGCATATGTATTCCCTCCTTGAAGAATAGAATTCTTTTTTTAATATGAAAATTAAACCATAAATCGCATATTATGTCCAGCATTATATTCTTTTTTTCTGACAGATACAATACTGTCCAAAATAAATCAGGATATACTCTCAAGAAGCATGAGACGGCGGGGGAGATTGACTCAGCCCTGAAACAGGATGCTAAAATACAGCCATGCAGCAGCCATTCATAAAGTGGATTATAAATACGATAGCCATTATTCTGGCAGTCAAATTCATTCCGGGCATAGTATATTCAGGAGCGTGGTGGGGCATTCTGATTGTCGGCGTGCTTTTTGGACTGGTCAATACAATTATCAGGCCCATTATAGCGTTTTTCACCCTCCCGCTTTTGATCCTGACTCTCGGCATCTTCACCTTTGTGATTAATGCCATGATGCTCAGCGTCACATCATGGCTTTCCGGGCAGTTTGCGCTGGGGTTTCAGGTCGAAGGGTTCAAGGCAGCCTTCTGGGGCTCCCTGCTGATCAGCATAGTAAGCATGATCCTGGGCTGCCTCATGCCTTCAGAGCATGAAAATGACCGCTAATGATTCCTGCATAGTTAATCACCTAAGCAATACAGACATGAAAACCGGCCCACTCATTTTTTCCCTGATATCTCTTTAAGGTTTTCACAGGCATTCCTGTTGCCCTGTTCGCAGGCATATTTGAAATCCGCCATAGCCTTGTTCAGGTATGCAATGCCGCGGGACATATAGACATTGGTATCACCAGGTCTCAGAGAGAGCGCCTTATCGTAATCCTCGATTGCACGGTCATATTTTCCCAAGCCGCGCTGGGCGATTCCGCGGTTGTAATAAGCCTCAACAAGCCTGGGATTGAGAGAGACCACTTTGGTGAAATCAGCGACAGCCCTTTCGTATTCTCCCTTCTTGAGATATGCCAGGCCCCTGCTGTTTATAACATCAGAATGATCAGGGTGGCTCGATATAACCCGGCCAAAATCGCTTATTGCTTCATCATAGCTGCCCTTTCTGTAATAGGCCATGCCTCTGCTGTAATATGCCTCGACCATATCAGGATGGCTTGCGATCACCCTGTTGTAATCAAGTATGGCCTTGTCGTATTTGCCCTCATTAAAACTGTCATTTGCCCTGTCATAGACTGCCTGGATGTCCTGCTCTGCGGCAAAGGCTATCGTGGCAACACACAGGCCCAGAACAATAATACTATTCCATACTGTTTTCATAATAGCTCCATATATTGACGGAAATAACTTACTAAGGAGTTCATAAGCAAGAACCCATGATGTGTCATTCCCTCAGTCTGTTGTTTGAGACCGTTAATATCAGTAATTATAGCAGAACAACGCCCTTTTGCGGTCATTCGTCACTGACAGTCTGCCTGGCAGCATCTTCAGGCCAGCGCTGGAGCCATATATTGTTGACCATAGTTATGATTAGTGATAGTCTGAAAGAAAAAGAAACCTGGAGGTTGCCATGTTTTACGAAGATGATAATACAGGTCCGGTCATTCTGGTATCCTTTCTTTTGGGCAGCATTGTCGGGGCGGGCCTTGCGCTGCTTTTCGCCCCTCAGACCGGAAGGAAGACGAGAAGGCAGATTTCGGACCTTGCAGATGATGTTAAGGACTATGCAGCAGACTACACAAAAAAACTGAAAAACAGGATAGCCTAACGTTCGGGCCTGAAAAAAACCACGGCAAGGGGCGGAACTATGATCTCCATGGAGCAGGGCTGACCATGCCAGGGCATTGCAGCAGAATGAAGCCCGCCCTGATTTCCGAGGTTGCTTCCACCATAAGCGCGGGAATCACTGTTAAGTATCTCACGGTAATAGACCGCCTCAGGAACACCCACACGGTAAGCAGCCCTGGGGACAGGCGTAAAATTGCATACAACCACAAGATGATCAGCAGGGTTCCCTGCGCGTCTGATAAAGGAGACAATGCAGTTGTCTGTATCGCGGATATCTATCCACTCAAAGCCATGCCAGTCATTGTCCATCTCAAAAAACGCCGGAGCTGAAGTATAAAGCCTGTTGAGGTCCTGCATATATTTCTGGAGCCTGTTATGCCGCCTGTACCGCGTAAGGTGCCAGTCGAGGCTCCGGTCATAATTCCACTCATCCCACTGTCCGAACTCCGCTCCCATAAAGTGGAGCTTCTTACCCGGATGGGCGTACATATAACCGAAAAAAAGCCTGAGGTTGGCAAATTTCTGCCGGACATCGCCCGGCATTTTACTCAGCATTGAGCATTTCTCATGCACCACCTCGTCATGGGAAAAGACAAGCATAAAATTCTCTGAAAACGCATATAGCAGGCCAAAGGTAATATTTTTCTGGTGATATCTCCTGTACAGGGGGTCCTTTGTCGCATACTCTATCATATCGTTCATCCAGCCCATATTCCACTTCAAATCAAAGCCAAGGCCGCCCGAATAGACGGGTCTGGTAACGCCGGGCCAGGCAGTGGATTCCTCAGCAATCGTAAGGATGCCGGGGAAGTATCCATGAGTCAGTTCATTGAACTGCCTCAGGAAGGCTATTGCCTCCAGGTTTTCCCTGCCGCCGTATCTGTTGGGTATCCACTGGCCCTCCTGACGTGAGTAGTCGAGATAGAGCATGGATGCGACTGCATCAACGCGCAGGCCGTCAATATGGTATTTCTCGATCCAGAAGAGCGCATTGGAGATAAGGAAGTTCCTCACCTCGTTTCTGCCATAGTTAAAGATGAGGGTACCCCAGTCGCGGTGCTCTCCTTTCCTGGGATCTTCATGCTCATACAGACAGGTGCCGTCAAAGAATCCGAGGCCGTGGCCGTCTTTCGGAAAATGCGCCGGCGCCCAGTCCACGATTACGCCTATGTTGTGCTGATGACACTGATCAATAAAATACATGAATTCCTCAGGCGTGCCATGCCTGCTGGTAGGGGCAAAATATCCGATGGTCTGATATCCCCAGGATGCATCAAGCGGGTGCTCACAGACAGGAAGCAGTTCTATATGGGTATAGCCCATCTCTTTCACATAGGGAATAAGGGTCAGGGCAAGCTCGGTGTAGGTGAGAAATCTGCTGTTATCCTCTGGCACCCGCATCCATGATCCCAAGTGAACCTCATAGATCGCAACAGGCGATTCCAACCAGTTCCTCTTGCTCCTGCTTTCGAGCCATGAACTGTCGTTCCATCTGTATTTATTGATGTCATGCACTACTGATGCGCTCTTTGGCCTGTATTCGAAATAAAAGGCATAGGGATCTGACTTTTCCGCCTCGAAGCCGTTATATCGCGACTTGATAAAGAACTTGTATACTTCTGCCTCGCCCAGGCCAGGAACAAAGATTTCCCATATGCCTGATTGACCGAGAAGCCGCATTGGGTGGCGCCTTCTGTCCCAGTTATTGAAGTCGCCTGTAACACTCACATTCGAGGCATTGGGAGCCCATACGGCAAAATGAACGCCGGGGTTGCCATTGATCTGCATGACATGGGCGCCAAGTTTCTCATACTGTCTGTAATGGGTTCCCTCGCCTATGAGATGCAGGTCAAAGTCCGTCAGCACCGGCTGAAAGGAATACGGATCCATGAACTCCTCTTCAGAGTCATCGTATTTCTTTATCCTGATGCGGTAGGGGAAAGGTACCTTTCTTGATGTATTCGCGACAAAAAAATCGAACCTAAATGCGTTTTCCATAGGATAAAGCGACAGGGTTGCCAGATCAACAACCCATGCAGACTTTGCCTCAGGAAGAAATGCCCTGACCTCAACATGTTTTTTCCCACCCTCGGCAATAATGTGCATGCCAAGCAGAGAAAAGGGATCATCATGGCTGATGCCGGCAATCTTCCTGACATGTTCCTGCATTCCCATAATATTCTCCCTTATGATTTACTGTCTTCAGTTTATACCTTTCGGCGGCATTTGCATATATATTAGACCGGCAACCAGATACTGCAACTCCTTCATTCCCGCAGTCTGTTGTGCGGGAATCCGGACAGACAGAAACTGGATGCCCGATTATGAACCTCGGGCATGACGCTGATTTGTTGTGTCTCTACTTTTGAACTTATTAATAGTTCTTGGGGAGCCATTGAGCCTCCGCCTCTGTCACTGCGGGTCCTTCGCCTTTGTCAGTGAATCTGCAGCGGGGCAATCTCATTTATGCAACGAAATGACCCGACATTATGCCTATCCAACACAGACCTGTGATAAAATAAGGAAAATATGGACGTGAGCCGGAGGCATTGATGTATAAAATAGCAATGATCTTTTTCTGTCTGAGCATATCCTTTTCAGCTGCGGCCAGATCATATGCTGCTGAGGAGGCTGTCGCGATAAAGGCTTTCGAGCCGATTGTAGAGAGGATAACCGGATTCTTCAGCAAGCACCCCAAATTGCTGACAAAAGTGAGTTTTCCTGATAACCCTAAGCAGGAGGCTTTTTCGATTACTCATTTTCAGCTCGAGAAGGTTTCTTATGATATCCTGACCTCTAATTCTGTTCTTTTCCCTTTCAGGGCTCATATAGATGTTGACACACAGATCGCAGACAACAAGCCTTGCGGCAATCAGGCCTTTGTCAAGACAGAGAAGGAAGGCTGGTCAAACGTGGATGATGCTATCAAGAATGCAAACACAGTAACCTGCTATGTAATCCGCACCCCTCAGATCGGCGTTATAAGACACAGATTTATGTTTCAATATCACGGCAATACCGGCAGATGGGCGCTCAGCGAAATTGTCTATTCAGACGGCTCTATTAACGGTCGCTTCATGGCTTTAAAGGGCGTTCCGTCTCCATGGTTTCCTGTCATGAGAGAGCAGCAGGGCCTCTCGTATAACAGGGAATGGCTGCAATTGTTCAACAGTCTCTGATTACGGACGCTATCTGTAGAGGTAGATTTTTAATCTGATCGGGTTTTCTGAAGTAAAAACCTTGAGGCCTGCAGTCTCCCTGATATCAAGCACTACCCGCACAGCGCTGTCACTGAACTGACTGGTCCGGATGCTCATGAGCCTGTCGTCGGCCACCTTTATGATTTTCTGCAAATCCTTCCTGATCTTGCTGTTCTTTAGATCAATAAACAACCTGTCCGGGTTTAGGATTCTGGCCTTTGTAAACTCTATCTTGTTCGACAGACTGATCTCAATGCGCGTATAATCAGGGAAAGAGGCATGCTGTATGTCCGTGACATTTGCCTGAGCAGCCGGATTTAGTACATCTGTCCATGAGTCGGCTTCTTTGCATGAGGCAGCGCATGCCTCAAAGGCCTTCAGGCAATTCTCCTTTGCGCCGCAACTGGAGCGTGTCTGCAAACATTGAACCAGACAGTTCTCAGCCGAGACAATATTGGCCTGCGGCGCCGGGGCTGCGCCCTGCTGCCCTGTCTTCACTTTCTGCTCCTTCAGCTCAAGGGCCTTAAGCTCTTCTATCTTATTTGCGATCCTGGTCTGCCTGGGCTTCATTGCATCGTATTTCCTATAGTAGTACAGAGCCTCCTTATAATTTTTGACGCATTCGAATGACCTTGCTGTAGAGAGAGACCATTCTGGCGCTTTCCTTCCCTGCTCAGATACCTCAAGATATGAATTCAATGCTGTTTGGCAGTCGTTATACCTTTCCTCTGCAATCCGCGCAAGACTCAGATAATCCGCATCGCTCAACCTGGGCGAATGGAGTTTCCCATGCTGCCGCTCAAGGTTCGCCAGTCTGTTTTTTGCATCCTGATTCCCCTGCGCTATAGCCCTATTCAGCCATTTGCCTGCCTCGTCATAATCAAGCGGCACGCCCATGCCGAACTCATAACAGTAGGCAAGGTTCACCTGGGCAACTGCCAATCCCTGCTCTGCAGCCTTCCTGAACCATTTTGCAGCCTCATCATAGTCCTGGGCAACTCCCCTGCCGGTCAATAAAAAAAAGCCGTATTCACTCTGAGCAGATGCGAGGCCCTCACCTGCTGCCTGTTTGTACCATTTGGCAGCCTCCGTAAAGTCCTGAGCCACTCCCCTGCCATCCCTGTGCATGTTTCCGATGGCATTCTTGCTGCCGCTATGGCCCTGCGAGGCAGCACTTCTGAACAACTTGAGCGCCTCAGGAAAATCCTGATTTACACCCTGGCCCCGAAGATACGAGAGACCCAAATAAAACTGAGCCTCAGCCCAGCCGCCATCGGCTGCCTTCTTGAACAGGCCTGCCGCCTGCTGAGGACTTTGCGCCACTCCCCTGCCCTCCGAATACTGCAGGCCGAGCCTTGTCATCGCCTCAAAATTCCCCTGACCAGCCAGGGCGCTGAAGCATTTTGCGGATTCCTGATAATTATTGTCCTGGTAGATCCGGATGCAATTGTCAAGCCCTGCCGCCCAGCCTGTATTCGGCAGATATGATTGCATCATCAACAATATGACAGCGGCTGATAGAGAAAGATAAAATCGCTTACAACGCATTACCGTGGCTCCCCTTAAAATATATATTATGAATAAAAAAAGCCCGGAGCCGCTGCCCCGGGCTTTTTTCAAAGCTGATTCTTATCTTACCACTCGTACATTATGCCGCCTCTGAATGCGGTCGGCCCGCCGCCAAAGGGTACGGTTGCGCCGAGATTTAATGCAAGGCCATGGTTCATGCGATATCCAAAGCCTATGCCGACAGCCTGGGTTCCATCCCATGAGCCGATTTCGACTCCCAGCCGCATCTTGCCGATCTCAGACGGCATCGAAACGTCAGGCATAGCAAGCGCTGCTGCAATGCCTCTGGCTGCAAATTTCTTCACAGAGGTGAGCTGGTTAAGGTTCACGGCATCAGTGCCCTCAATACCGGGAGCCACATTCTGAATGCGTCTTTCGCGGTGAGGGGCGCCCACTGAAACCGTATTATCCGCCATTGTGACAGAACCTGTGCCAAGAGCCACGCTGTTTTCATGCGCAGCAATCGCGCCGGTTCCGAGCGCTACGGAGTAGTCTGCAAAGGCAACTGAATCATTGCCTATTGCGATGGTGCTCACGCCAGAGGCGACTGCGCCCTGAGTCAAATAGTCACCGCTGTAATATACATAGTCGCTAAATGCTGCACATGATCCGCTGCACTTGGGGGGCTTCGGCGGCTCATACCCTATGTTGCTGCCGATTGCAACGGACTCGCCCTGCTCGGCTGTAGCGCCTGCGCCAAACACGAGGTTATTGTCACCCGTGCTCGAGGCTTTGTTGCCTACCACAAGGCTTTCAGAACCGCGAACAGAACCTCCCTGGCCGCCGACGATATTATTGCTGCCAAATACAAAGTTGTCCATGCCGCTGACTGCGTTGTTCTCTGATCCCCACCACACCCTGTTGCTGTCGCCGCCAACCTGGTTGTTATGGGAGTTTACTGTCACCCAGTTGCGGTAACCGGATACTGCGTTATTGTCCGAATTTGCCGTCACAAAGTTCTGGTTGCCCGCTACTGTGTTATTGTCAGAATCCCACCATACGTTGTTGTCATCTCCAGCAACCTGGTTATTGTCGGAGTTTACCGCCACCCAGTTGCTGTATCCTGCCACCTGATTGTTGTTTGATTCAACTGCGATCCTGTTGTCCTCACCTGCAACCTGGTTGCTGTTGCTGTCTATCAGGGTGTTGCTTATGCCAACGACAGAGTTGTACGAACTCGGATCCAGATAGTTGCCTGAGCCTGCAACAACGTTCCCATTTGAATTGTCCCTGATCCTGTTATTGTCACCGCCGACTACATTGTTGTCAGAGTCCTTCACCTCGTTCTTGAAGCCTGATACTGTAGTGTTGTCAGCGTTCTCAAGCTTGTTGTCGTCACCCGCAACCTGGTTGTTATCGGAATCTTTCTTCAACTCATTCTTATGGCCGACTACACTGTTGCTGTCGCTTTCTTCCTTGACCTTGTTGTCGTCGCCTGCTACCTGGTTGTTGTCAGAGTCCTTAACCTCGTTCTTGAAGCCTGATACTGTGCTGTTGTTGGCGTTCTCAACCTTGTTGTCGTCACCGGCAACCTGGTTGTTGTCAGAGTCCTTCTTCAACTCATTCTTGAAGCCGGCTACGGTGTTATTGTCGCTCGTTTCCTTAACTGTATTGCTCTGACCTGCCACTGTGTTATTGTCAGAGTTGTTCAGGCTGTTGCTGCTGCCTGCGACCTGGTTCTGATCAGCGCTGTTCGTCACAGTGTTCGTCTGACCTGCCACTGTGTTGTTGTCAGA
>CAYUNK010000012.1:0-48919 GCA_964446125.1 uncultured Nitrospiraceae bacterium
TATCGAGCAGCAGGGTCAGATCAGGCCTTATGCCTCTGGTTGCCAGTGTATCAAGTGAGTCTATAATACTGCGGTCTATTCCTCTTCCATATCCCTGGTAAGCGAGGGTCGAATCGCTGAAACGGTCGCAGATAACGATCTCACCCCTTGTCAGGGCCGGCTCAATAACCTCTCTGATATGCTGAACACGGGCTGCGTTATAAAGAAGCAGTTCGGTCACAGGGTCCATTTCCCTGCTCTCAAGGGAAAGGAGAAGTTCCCTGATCTTCAGGCTTATTATTGTGCCTCCGGGTTCCCGGGTCAGGACTGCGGTGTGTCCATGCCTCTGCAGGTGTTCGGCAAGCAGCCGGGCATGTGTTGATTTGCCGGTGCCTTCTATGCCTTCGAAGGAGATAAAGATGCCCGTCACATTATCTCCTCTTTCAATCGCATCAGCAGCTGAAATATCTTTACTGCCTCCTCCACAGTTCTTGAGCCTGTGCCGCAGGAAGGCGTCAGCAGTATGCGGGACAGAATAAGATCCCTGGGTATATTCCTCGAAAAAGAGAGCAGGCCTGCCTGAAATCTCCTGCGCACAGAGTCGGCATCTTCTCTTTCTATGGCATCAGAGGTCGGCACAATGCCCCATGCAAAGTATCCGCCCTTTTCGAGAAAGCCCCTGCATTCCCTGTAATACAGGGCGAGGGTCTCAAGGTAGTCATAGGCATCGAAGTTCACGATATCAGCGCCGCTATTCATCACCATTGGCCAGTCTGCATTTCCGCAGCAGTGGATGCCGGCAATGCCTCCTTCATCCCTGATCGTCCTGACCATCTCCTGAAGAAGTCTGAGCGCCTCATCAGTGCTTACACCGAGATAGCCTGAACTGCCGAGCGCCGAAAGGATCGGCTCGTCAATAAAAATTATGACACTGTCAGCATGCTGCCTCAGCATATTAATCTGCCAGCGGGTTTTTGCCTGCAGGAGCATCAGCGAGATTTCGCGGAATTCTTCATCAAAATAGACCGCTCTTCCAGCCCCGTCCTTCAGTCCGAGCGTGAATGTGAGCGGGCCGGTTACATGGCCCTTCAGGATGCTGAATCTTCTGCCCCTGATCATCCTTAAAAATGCATGCAGGCCCTGGGCATAATCCTCAGACACTGCTATTTTGTTTTCAGGTGAACAGCTCTCGTAGAACCTCTCCAGCTCATCAGAGCCATTTTTTTCGATCCATATGAGCTGCTTTTCAGGATCAAGCTTCAGAAACGGCATACCCTCAGAGAACTGGGGTATCATGAACTCCCTGAAGGACATTTTCGGAAACTGGGGCCAAAACGGTATATCGAAACAGCTGAGTACAAGCCCGCAGCCATCGCTCACACTATGGTGAGGAAGGCTTCCGATGCCTGTTGTCATAAATGGTTTTAACATCTATGAATGATACTCTATCAGAGACGATCCTTTCAAAGTCTTTTCCCGGAAACGGTATAATAAAACATGAATAAAGCCATTATGTTTCTGCTTCTCCTGCCGTCTCTTGCTGCAGCCTTTATGCCTGATGATGAGATAGCTATCCTTCAGAAGACTGCTGCCGACTGGTCAACAGGAGAGAGGATAGCCTTCTGGGCAGAGAAGTTCATAGGCCATCCCTATGACCCTGATCCTCTTGGAGAGTATGTGCGGAATAATGTTGTGGTTGCTGATGAGAGGATAGACTGCATGTATCATACGTTCAGGTCTGTTGAGCTTGCATTGGGGAAGGATCCTTCCGACTCCATAACCGTGGCCCTTGACAAGCGGTTTCATGGGAAGGGTCGTCTTCTGGATGGGAAGGTCCAAAACTATGAAGAGCGATTCAGATATGCTGAGGATATGATCGAAAGCGGCAAGTGGGGCAGGGAGATAACGTCCGAGCTTGGCGAGGCTGCCTTGCTCATGGATGAAAGTGCAAAAGCAGGCATTGCGATGATACGGAAACAGGACTTGCCCAGGACGCTTGACAGGCTCCGCAATGGAGACATTGTCTTCTTTGTCAAGGATCCGGCAAAACGCATCTCAGAAGAGATCATCGGGCATATCGGCATTGTAAAAATCGAGGCAGACAAGACCTATCTTGTGAGCGCTTTCGGCAGAAAAAACAGAGGAGGAACAGTGAAAAAAATCCTTTTATCCGACTATGGCAGAGAAATGCCGTTTGTCGGGATAAGAGTATCCCGTCTGGACTGAACGTGCTTGGTCCAGAATACGGAATTGCCTATGGGAACAGACAGGGCTGATTATTTGTTCCTCCTCTGATGCTTGGTCTTTCTGAGCAGCTTCTTGTGTTTATGCTTGCTCATCTTCTTCTTGCGCCATTTGACAACACTTCCCACAGACTCACCTCCTTCTTTCTAAAGATGCACGATACAGGATACAAAATGATCTTCTATTAATCCATCTTGCATCATGAATCCTGCCTCCTGTCTTTGTATTCCTTTGCCTGGTCAATGAATGCTTCAAGCTGTATCCCGGTAGTCAGGGATTCTGTTCCATCGTAGGGTATGCTCAGATACGGGATGCCATGATTATTCTTGACTGCCCGCAGGACTGCACTGACTATTGTGCCCGGCATACAGCCAAACGGCATGGCATTGATAATGCCTGAGGATCCTCTTTTTGCAAGGTCAATGCTTTTCCCGATGCTCAGGACGGCCTCACCTTCAAAGCTCGGCCGGATGTAGGGACTCGCATGTTGCATGATCATCCGAATGTCAGGTTCATGCAGCGTGCGCAGAAAACCATGAAAAGGCTTGCCCAATCTATGCTCTACCCTCTTTTGAAAGAACCTCTTAGACAGAAGAGTAATCATACCAGAGAGGTCTTTTTTTATCAAGACCCTGTGTATGCCCATCAGATTGACATAGCTGATCCATTCGTCTACAGGGGTGAGATACACCTCAGCGCCGAGGGCCTCGATCTTTCTGACGAGATGCTCATTAGAGAATCTGTTTGACCGGACAAATATCTCGCCCACGATGCCTATCAGGGGTCTTTCTCCAGTTTCAAGAGGAATTCGCTCAAATGCCTTTCTTGCCTCTGTCAGTATTTCCTCTATATCCCCGTTTCTTGTGCCGAGCGCACTGCAGAGCTTCTGCAGATGCTGCTGATAAATACTGTCCGCTGCTCCTTTTTCCTTTTCATAGGGTCTTGTCTCGAGCAGACATTTCCTCAGAAGGCTTATCGAGACAACACCCTCCCAGACCCTCATTGCGTATCCTTTTCCTGCCAGGCCGAGATGTTTATAAAAATCCTCATTTTGATTTGGTGAATAGACCTCCAGAGCATCCTCCATACCGAGGTCACGAATCACCTGACGCTGGAAGACGTTATACTGGCCGAACCTGCAGGGGCCTGTTCCCGAGGGCATAAAGAATACCGATCGTTTTGGATCAAACCCGGGTTCCATGATCTTCTTTGTCATATCCCCTATGGTGATTGCACAGGGATAGCATTCCTTGCCTGAAACAAATCTTCTTCCGAGATCAACTGAAGCCTGCGTGGGCTCTGGAAGCATTTCTGCTGCTGAGCCGCAGTATGAGAAGGCCGCTGCAACGGCAAGGGCATGGTCAGACATATGGGGGATATATATGGTCCTGGATGCACTGTAATTGGTGTGCGATGGAGTGGTTTCACGAAGGATTTTCCCGCGCCTGTTAATGGTTGCTGCCCTGGAATCACGGTTCTTTATGCTGTCAAGAAAGGCCTCGCACCGTGTAATAGCCCCTGCATCAGCGCTGTGCGCATCGAGTTCGAGGTGGAGGAAAGACTTTCCTGCCATCTCTTCTTCAAAGAATTTAAGGATAAATGAGTCAGGCCCGCAGGAAAAGTTTCCGATGATGACTGCCTCAAGCATGGGGTTTGAGGATATGATCCGGCCTGCGCTCAGGATCTTCTGCCCGGCCCTCCAATACATATTGGGCCAGTCTTTTCTTATCTCTTCCTTTTCAAGGGGCAGAAAATCCATCGGTATGGTGAGAACCCCAAGATTATTGATCTTTTTCGGGATATCAAGATTCATGCCCTTGTCAAAGGAATTATAAGCGCGACCGACAATAACGAGGGCCTTTTCCTTTAAGGCCGAAAGGACCTCTCTTCCTTTTTTCTTTATTGCCTGAACAAAGGCATCCTGAGCCTGCTCTGCAACAGCCATGGCCTCAATCATTTCAGAAGAAGAGATATTGTAATGCTTCAGGCTCCTGAGGAGTTCCTTCTTGAGGTTCTTCCTGCCCCGGGACAGGTTTATCGCAGGCATGATAAAGGCGCTGTCAGGGAAGGCGGTCTTTGCCATGTAAGGCATTGCCTGGGTATAAGGACAGGCAAGACAGGTCTCTGCGGGGTCAGGGTCAGCGCTCAGATTGATAAAGCTTGGGACAAAAAGGGCATCCACCTGTTTTTGTATCAGGTGTGCGATATGGCCATGAGCTGCCTTCACGGGAAAACAGGTCTCTGCAAGAATGGTTTCATTGCCGAGGTCTATAATGCTTCTTTCGGTTATTGGAGAGACCGAAACCTCAAACCCAAGTTCCCATAGCAGGGTTGACCAATAGGGAAGATAATCATGGAAATAGAAGATGTAGGGGATGCCGATCTTCCCCCGTCGCGTTTGACGCGCTATGTTTGATCTGCCCGGGAATTTTTCATCCTTTAACCCATTGCCCGTCACGACTAAGGCATGACGGTCTTTACGGTCGTTATGCGCCTGCCAGAGCATCTCATCCCTGAATGCGAAGAGATCAGGCAGGCCAGTTCTGACCGATCTCTTCCTGACATCATATTTTTCGCACCGGCCTCCATAGTACAGATGATCCTTTTCCCCCTGCACATTAATGCGGTTGATCTCGCAGACATTCGGACAGCCGCTGCATTCAAAAGAAGATAAGCTGTAGGGACGCTGCGAAGCCTCAAAGCCTTTGAAGGAAGACACCTGTTTTGGGTTCCTGGTTCCTGGTTTTTGGTATGATAGATCCAGCCCTGGCTTTCCGGCTTGATCTTTTTCCATATGCTCCCTTGCGATGAGGGCCATGCCGATGGCGCCGGTAACATCATGATGCCTTGGCACAATAACCTTCTTGCCGAGATAATTTTCGAACGCAGCGACTACTGCCTTGTTAAAGGCAACCCCGCCCTGAAAGAAGATCCTGTTTCCGATAGTACGTTTGCAGACCACACGGTTTATGTAGTTCTGAACAATAGAGTAGGCAAGCCCTGAGAGCAGGTCTTCCTTTGGCAGCCCTCTCTGCAGGTTGGCCATAAGCGAGTTCTCCATAAATACAGTGCAGCGCTCACCCAGCCTGCAGGGATTTGCTGCGGCCATGGCAATATCCTGGAATTCTCCCTTGACCGAGATGTTCAGTTTCTCTGCCTGCTCCTCGATAAACGAGCCAGTGCCTGCAGCGCATGCCTTATTCATCTCGAAATCAACTATCACCCCATTTTTCAAGGATATATATTTCGAGTCCTGGCCCCCGATCTCAAATATGGTATCCACCTCCGGGTCTATGAAGGCAGCAGCTGTGGCCTGGGCCGTTATCTCATTTTTTACGATATCAGAGCCTATGTAGTCAGCAATCATGTACCTGCCTGAACCGGTAGTGCCTACCCCTGCAATGCTGATCCTGTCGCCAATCTCCTGGTTGATCTCCTTAAGTCCCTGCTTCACAGCCTCGATAGGCCTGCCTGCGGTCATAAGGTAACGCTTTGCAAGAACATTGCATTTGTCGTCTATGACTGCGAGATTTGTGCTGATCGAGCCGATATCTACGCCGAGGTATGCACGTAAAGGCGGTGAAGAGGGATGAGGGATGAGGGATGAGGGATGAGTCAGTTCCTCATCTCTTTCTTCAGCCGATTCAACTGTCAGGTGTCTTTCTCTAAAATCAGCGCCGTGTAAGACAAGCGGAGAATATCCTTTTTCCTGCGGGATATCCGATTGTATGAAATCCTGAAGCCTGGAAAGGTCAAAGGCATTGACCCTGCCTGAGTCAAGATCCTTCCAGGCTGCGCCGATTGCGCCCATAAGCGCGAACTCTGCCGGGATGAAGATGTCTTCAAGGCAGAAGACCTCCCTGAAGGCCCTGACCATGCCCATGTTTGCTGCAACTCCTCCCTGGAAGGAGACAGGCTTTTCAAGGCAGAGCCCTTTTGCTATAGAGCCTTTAAAGTTGCGGGCAACGGCAAAGCAGAGGCCGGCTGCTATGTCCTGCACAGGGGTGGCGATCTGCTGCAGATGGATCATGTCTGACTTGGCAAAGACGCTGCACCTTCCTGCAATCTTTGGCGGTTTACCGGAGTCGAGGCTGAGCCTGCTGAATTCTTCGATCGAAAGGTTGAGCCGTTCCGCCTGCTGGTCAAGAAATGAGCCGGTTCCTGCTGCGCATACCGAGTTCATCGCAAAGTCCTTTGCCGAGCAGGAGGCCTGATCAAGAAAGATCAGCTTTGAATCCTCACCTCCCAGCTCTATGATTGTCCTGACATCAGGATAGAGCCTGCGTGTAGCATACGCATGGGCAACTACTTCATTGACCGGCGCAATGCCAAGGATTGTTCCGATTAATCTTCCCGCAGAACCGGTAAGGGAAAGGGAGCGCTGCTCCCCTGAAGACTTATCGAGAGTATTTCTCAATAGCTGCAGGCAGACATGAAGCGGCCTTCCCTTATGACGAAGATAGGCGCTTTCGAGCATATCCCTGCTGTCATTAAGGACAATGATCTTAACTGCTACAGAACCTGCATCCAGTCCGATATGTTTCATAATGATAAGGTTTTTTTGTGGTTGCATTATACCATAAGGCAGCATCAGACAAGCATATCAGAATGCTGAGCCATCCGGTTTATAAGGCGAGCCATCTATAAATTGACAAAATAAGCCCTGCCCTGACATTTTATGTCAGTTTCCTGTGGCTGCATGGCTCGTTTCTCTGTTTATTTATCGCCGGAACAGGAAGTCTATCAACTGATTTTCTGGCATGGCAGTTGCTTAGTCAGGATACGTGATCAGATAATTCCGGTATCAGGCTGTGACATTTTGTCACATAATTATTAATCATCAAGCAGAAGGAGGAAGCATCATGTATCAGGCAATGAGTAACATCAGGAATCAGAAAGGCTTTACCCTCATCGAACTGCTGATCGTTGTTGCGATCATCGGTATCCTTGCGGCAATCGCAATCCCGGGCTATCTCGGCATGCAGGACAAATCGAGAAAGGGATCGCTCCAGAGGGCAGCTGCATCAGCAGAGGCAGATCTCCAGGGCTGGCTCCAGTCTGCACGTAAAGGCGGCAGCACACTCCGCGAGGTAGACAGCAACGGCAACGGAGTTGCCGGCGATTCAAGTGATGAGACCAATTTTGATCTGGCCTCCCGCCTTGCTGCAGCAAATAGTCTATGCGGAGGATATATTTCTGCCCGCTATGCAACAAACCAGGAGAAATCTCCCTGGGACGGCAATGCAAGCCTCTGGACGACTGCAGTGAGTGGAACAACATCTAATGCCAGGATAGCATGTAATCAGGCTGCAGGTGCATCCACTATTCTTATTGAGGCATGGGATAAGACTGGTGGAACATCGCTGTACAAAAAGGTCATTTCAGCAGATTAGGGCGAATTTTTTCCAGTTGGATGTAGAGAAGAGGGCGCACAATCAATCGTGCGCCCTCTGTTTATAAGGTGATTTAAAGAGCAGATGAAAAGACTGAATGTACAGAGAGGCTTCTCCCTGATTGAACTGCTGATCGTTGTGGCGGTCATCAGCATCCTTGCGGCAATCGCAATCCCGGGGTATCTCGGCTTACAGGAAAAATCCAGAAAGGGAGCGATAAAAAGGGCAGCAGCATCAGCTGAAACCGACATCCAGGGCTGGCTCCAGTCTGCCCGTAAAGGCGGCAGCCTTCTCCGCGAGGTAGACAGCAACGGCAACGGAATTGCAGGCGATACTGATGATGAGACCAATTTTGATCTGGCCTCCCGCCTTGCTGTAGATAATCTTCTATGTGTGGGCTATATTTCGGCCAGACACGCGATAAACCCGGAACCCTCTCCCTGGTATCTTACATCCACCAGTTTGTGGACAACAGATCCCTCCGGCCCAACGACAAATGGAAGGATAGCATGTAATCATGCCCAAAACGCCTCTACAATACTTCTTGAGGCATGGGATAAGGACGGCACAAATTCGCTTTACAAGAAGGTCATATCAGCAGAATAGGAAGACATCGCATTGCCATTGATGCGGACTTCGCCTTGCATGAACAGATTGCCAAACATGAAAATATATGAACATACGAGACTGTTCGATACATTAAAGATATTATCGGTCATAATACTATTCGCCTCCTTTTCCATGCAGTTCCTCTCTTTCCGGGTCTGGGACGTTGATTTTTGGTGGCATATTGCAACAGGTCGAGAGATCATTTCGAGCGGAGCGCTTTCTCAAACAGACCTGTTTTCATATACTACGATACTTGAGGAGAACAAGAACCCGTTTCCTGATTGGGAAACCTTTGTCCTGAAGCAATACTGGCTCGGCCAGATTATCCTGTTTTCGGTTTTTGATTATTTCGGCTCTGAAGGCATTGTGATATTCAGATCATTGATGCTGATCTTGACAGCCGGCACGGTTTTTTTGATGCTGAAGCGCTGGTCAATAAGCCTTCCCGCTTCGTTTATCTGCATTTTTGTTGTATTGGACGCATTGCTGGCGTATACGGGTGAGCGGCCGGTGCTCATTACGATTTTCTTTGCCGCCCTTACTTTTTTTCTTCTGGAGGATTATTCTCAAAACAGAAAAAAACGTATTTTGTTGCTTGTCCCTGTAATGCTTCTATGGAGCAATATCCATGGCGGCTATATCATCGGGATAATCATCATTTCTCTTTTTACTGCAGGAGAAATAGCTGACAGTTATCTGAAGAAGGCAGTGTACAAAAAAGGGGAGATTTATCTCCTGGCAGGCGTTTCGCTGATTTCAGTCCTGACCACATTCGTCAACCCAAACGGATGGCAGGCAATACTCATTTCATTTAATATCCCGTTTAAGTATAAAGCTATTCATACGAATATCACGGAATATTTTTCGCCTTTCTATCTTTACAGGAATAAAATCCATCCTCCGGATTATTTATATCTATTGCTTGTTATCCTTTCCACTGCAATCATAATCCTGAGGAACCGGAAAATGAGGATTTCCCATCTGATGATTCTCGCTGCCTTCTGTTTGATGAGTCTTTCTGCCCTGAGAATGGTTGTTTATTTTATTTTGGCGGGCTCTCTGATCATAGCGAGGGAAACAGATCTTTGGGCAAAGGGTATTGCAGGCAGGCATATGCCGGAGCTGCGCGCAAAAGGACTGTCAGCTTTATTGATTGTCGGCTGTTTTGTCTCTGCCATATTGTATTTTTCGAACAAGACACCTCTGTCTGGCTTCAGGATTGCGGATTCAGTGACAGCGCCGGTCAAGGCAGCAGATTTCATCGAGAAAAACAGGATTTCTGGAAACATGTTCAACGATTATAGCTATGGCGGGTATCTTGCCTGGAGACTATATCCCGGGCATAAGACCTTTATAGACAGCCGCACATTGAATATTAATGTGAGAAAGGAATATGAATGGATAGTAGGAGCACAGGAGATGGACAGCAGGACTGAAGACGGCGCTCCGACAAAAAAGCAGTTATGGGAACTGCTCCTGAGGCATTATAATATAAATATCATAATACTGAAGGTGACTGACCCCTTTTATCAAATACATCCACTGATTTTTAAGCTGATTGAAGGCCAAGGGTGGCGGCCTGTCTATAGCGACCACGAGAGCGTCATCTTCCTGAGAAATAATGAAAGCAATGAGCGGGCAATCGAACAATACGGATTGCCAGCAGAGGAAGTATTTAATACGATCATATCTCAAAGCGCAAGCGGTGCGCTGAGAAATGAGACAAACCCAATCTCACTAATATCTCTTGGTGACGTGTTTTACAAAATGAACCGCCTGGAGGAGGCCAGGAAATCTTACAGCTATGCCCTTGAGCGGATGCCGGGAAACATTTCAATACAGCAGAAAATCATACAGACAGATGCTGAAATGGAAAAGAGGAGAGAGGACAAATGAAAGATAAGGTGCTTGTCGGCCTTTTTTTTGCCGCTGTTTTTATAAGCTTTCTGGGGCCGATTAATGATCCTGACTTTCCCTTTCACCTAAAGACAGGCCAATACATCTATCAGCATAAGGAGATCCCAGAGGACGACCCGTTTTCTTTCTATGGAGAAGGGGTTGTAACTGAGCGGGAGAGGTTTACTCTTTCGCAATACTGGATTGCCCAGATCCTCTTTTATAAGCTCTATTCCATTGCAGGGCCGGCCGGTATTATTTTGTTGCGAGCTGCAGTTTTTTCTTCATTTATATTTCTGCTATGGGCTGTATTGCGAAAACGCGGGCTGTATTCTTCGCTCATCATTGCGTCATTAACAGTGATTATGCTACAGGCAGCAAGCACAGACAGGCCTCAATATTTTTCTTTTCTATTTACCCTTGTGCTTGTGCTGCTGCTCGAGCGGTTCAGGCAGAAACCTGAATCATATGCGCCGCTTTTATTCATGCCGCCCTTGATGCTCCTTTGGGCCAATATGCATGCAGGCTTTGTATTTGGCCTTGCAGTCTTAGTTATCTATACATTTACGGAAACGGCAAAACGTTTTGTAAATAAACTATTTTTTGGCCGGCCCCTGATGCAGGGTGCTGTGCTGATTTTGGCTGTGACAACGCTGGTCTCTATACTCCTTTCCTATGTCAATCCGGCCTTTAATGAACAGATACTGACTACATTGGAGTCTCATGTTGACAAAGAATACGTCAACAGGATTTACGGCACAAACAGGGAATATATCAGTCCAATAAGGGAAATGAGCATTTTTTTTGGAAACAGAACTTCTTCAGTAATATTTTTCTGCCTTTTCGGCTTTGTAAGCGTTATTTCAGCGCTTAATGTTGCAAGAACCAGATCATTCGATGCAACGATTTCTGCCCTTGTCGTTTTTTCTGCCGTAGCCGCCTTTAGCGCCGTAAGGTATATACCTTTTTTTGTCGCAATCGCTCTTCCCCTGTCAGGCCAATATCGTTTTTTCGAAAGTTCTGCTTTTCTGGATAAAATAAAAAAAACAGACCTCATGCGCATATTACTTGGAATCTTCTTTCTCTGCGCCATAGCTTTTGGGCTCAGGGATTATTCGAGGCTGTTGACCTATGATAAATCAGGATATCCTGAGCAGGCCGCCCAGTTTCTGCTTAAAAACAGGATAGATGCCAATATCTTCAACCAGTTCAATAAGGGCAGTTACCTGCTGTGGAGGCTCTATCCTCATTACAGACTCTTCAACGACACTCGCTTTATCAGCCTCGATGCAGTAATAGACACTGATGCGATTGCCAATGCATCTTCAGTTCAGGGGGAGCCTCTTAATATAGGCATGGGACTGGCTTTAAGTGATCTTGTGCCGGAAGAATTGGGGGGGATAAACATTCTGCCGGATAGCTATTATGAGCCACAAAAACAGATACCTCACTGGAAAAAAATGCTTGATCAATATAATATTAATCTGATCGTCCATGAGGCATGTAATCAATTCACCAAGGAGATATACCCTCTTGTTTTAAGACTGATAAAAGACGATGAATGGGTGCTTGTCTATCTTGACGGCCAGATGCTTATATTTGTGAGGAATACAGAGAAATATTTTGATATGATTGAAAAGCACAAATTGCCTAAAACGTATATATATGATGAAATCATACTTGAAACTGCCCCGCTTGTCAGCAGGACTCCAACAATCTCTGCACCGTATGCAAGTCTTGCGTTTGCTTATGCCATGAAAGGGCAGGATGAAAAGGCAAAGGGAATGATTGATGCAGCTATTGAACTGAACAGTAATGACATTGTTGCTCATTTCAGCAAGGCTTATCTTGCCTTAAAGCAGAGAGCGCAGGAAAAGGCTGCAGCCATACACTAATGCATAATGATTTCTGGTGGTGATTGGCGATGAACTATAACTGGTCAAAAAAGAATGTTTTTTTAACAGGCTGCACAGGACTGCTTGGGTCATGGGTTGCCGAGGAACTGCTCAACAGGGGTGCAAATGTCATTGCCCTGGTAAGGGATCATATTCCTGATTCAAGGGTAAGCAGGGAGGGACTTTTTGACCGTATATCCATTGTTTCAGGGCAGATGGAAGATCAGTCTGTTGTTGAGCGAGCATTGAATGAATATGAGATAGAGGCAGTTTTTCATCTTGGGGCGCAGACGATTGTTCCGATAGCGAACAATAACCCGGCATCCACTTTTGAATCGAATATCAGGGGAACATGGGTATTGCTGGAGGCCTGCCGCAGGAACAGGCAGGTGAGAAAGATTGTGGTTGCTTCAAGCGACAAGGCCTACGGGGAGCAAAAGATATTGCCGTACACAGAAGATATGCCCCTTCAGGGGAAAAATCCGTATGATGTCTCAAAAAGCTGTGCCGACCTTATTGCACAGATGTATTTCAACTCATACGGACTGCCTGTTTGTGTAACGCGGTGCGGCAATCTTTTTGGAGGAGGCGATCTGAATTTCAACAGGATCGTTCCCGGCACCATACGGTCTGTGCTTTTTGGTGAGCAGCCGGTCATCAGGAGCGACGGCAGTTATGTGCGTGATTATTTCTATGTCCAGGATGCTGCCAGGGCCTATATTCTGCTCGCGGAGAAGATGGAAGATCCTCAACTCTGGGGACATGCCTTTAATTTCGGCAATGATGCTCCCGTGACGGTCCTCGAAATAACTGAACAGATACTCTCTCTCATGGATAAGGCAGACTTGAGGCCTGTAGTCCTGAATCAGGCAAAAAGTGAAATCCTGAAGCAGTATCTTTCTTCAGAAAAGGCACGTGCTATGCTCCAATGGAAGCCTTCCTTTACCCTGCAGCAGGGCTTGAAGGAAACAATACGCTGGTATGAGCGGTTATTCATTTCAGACACTTAACTCATGGATGATGCATATATCTCTTTATACCATGAACTGGAGGAATCACACTGGTGGTTCCGGGGCAGGAGGGACATTATCCGGAGGCTTGTTCAGGGGTACGATAGAGACTCTGCAATACTGGAGGTAGGATGCTCCGGCGGACCCCTGCTTGAGCTTCTTGAGGCGCAGGGATTCAGACATGCTGTCGGTATTGATCTCGTCGAGCGTTCTGTTGATCTCTGCAGGAGCCGCGGCAGGAAAGATGTTGCGGTTGCTGATGGTTGCCGAACAGGCTTCAGGGATAATCAGTTTGAACTGGTCATTGCCTCTGATGTGCTTGAGCATATAGAGAAGCCTGAAATTGGACTGAATGAATGGAGCCGAATATTGGCGCCAGGAGGCCGGCTGCTGGTATTTGTGCCGGCTTTTCAGTTTTTGTGGAGCAGCCATGATAAGCTCAATTGCCATCACAGGCGGTATACAAAGCGCGAACTTAAGGAGCTTCTCAAAAAGAGCGGCTTTATCATTGAGAGGGCGACTTACTGGAATTTCTGCTTTTTTGCCCCTGCAGTTGCCCTGCGTACTGCAGAAAAAATATTGGGCAGGCATCAGCAGGAAACAAAAGGAGGACAGTTGAAAAAAATAAGCTTTATCGTCAACAAGACGCTCGAAACAGTGATAAAGCTTGAAAACATGGTGTTGGCCGCTGGATTGAATTTCCCATTCGGGGTAAGCGTGTTTGCAATGGCAAGGAAACCATGAGAAGAATAGATGTATTGTCCGTTGTAATACCATGCCACAATGAAGCGGAGGTCATACGTAAAACCCATAAAAGGCTTGCCGGCATAATGCAAGATCTGATTTTGCGGAAAAGGATTTCAGGCTATGAGTTTGTTTTTGTTGATAATGGATCAACGGATCAGACTCTTAATGAATTAAAGGCAATCTTTACCCATGATCCTCATCTGAGAATCATATCCCTTCGTAGAAATTTTGGTTTTCAGGGTTCGCTGTCAGCAGGGCTGCATCATGCCGGGGGTGATGCGGTTGTGACCATTGATGCAGACCTCCAGGACCCGCCCGAGAAGATCGAAGAGATGATAAGCCATTTTGAGCAGGGATACGATCTTGTGCTTGGGGTCAGGACTTCCCGTAATACAGACTCTTTTTTTAAGCGATTTTTCGCAGAAAACTATTACAGGCTTTTGAAGATACTTGGCGTAAATATCGTCTATAATCATGCTGACTTCCGGCTCATGTCAAAATCACTTCTGGCGGAGTTCAATGCCCTTCCTGAGAGAAACCGGCTGATCAGGGCGATGATACTGCAGCTGGAGTCGAGGTATGCTGTTGTATCATATGAAAGGCAGAAGAGGACAGAAGGAACATCCAAGTTCACTGTCAGTTCACTTTTCTCTCTCAGCCTTGACGGCCTTGTGTCCTTTACCTACGTGCCGCTGCGCTTTGCCTCGCTCGCAGGTATCATCTCAGCCTTTATCGCTATTGCCGGCAGTTTCTGGGTGTTATACATAAAATTGTTTACTGATAAATTTATACCAGGCTGGGCTTCTATTCTTTTGCCTGTTCTGGCAGTAGGAGGGCTTCAGTTGTTTGCCCTCGGTATTATAGGCGAGTATATCGGCAGGCTCTATGTTGAGGTAAAACAGAGGCCGTTGTTTGTTGTGAGGGAGGAATATACTCATACGCCGCAGGAATGTGACAGGACTCAATCACGAGGAGAGAAGGCATGAAGACAGAAGATATACCCGTGGTGATTCTGGCCGGAGGCTTTGGTACAAGACTGCGAGAGCAGACCGAATTTATACCAAAACCGATGGTGCCTGTTGGAGGAAGGCCGATACTCTGGCACATTATGAAGATTTATGCTCACCATGGGTTCAGGCGCTTTATAATCTGCCTGGGATATAAGGGAGAAGTAATAAAAGAGTATTTTTTCCATTACAGGATGAGGAACAGCGATTTTACGGTCAATCTTTCGAAAGAGGAGGGTATTTCATTTCATAATTCAGGTTCCATAGATGAGTGGGAAGTTACCCTTGCAGAAACAGGGCTCAGGGCAATGACCGGAGCCCGTATAAAGAAAGTGGAGAAATACCTGGACTCGGATATCTTTCTTCTGACCTATGGCGATGGAGTTTCTGATGTTGATGTAAGCAAGGCTGTTGAGTTTCATCGCTCCCACGGAAAAGCGGCAACAGTAACTGGTGTGCGGCCCCCTTCAAGGTTCGGAGAGATGGTGATAGAGTGTGACCGCGTTGTTGAATTCGGGGAAAAGCCCCAGGCAGGAAACAATATCATCAATGGTGGTTTCTTTGTATTCAGCAAAGGGGTCTTTGATTATCTTTCTTCAGACGACGACTGCGTGCTTGAAGGTGAACCACTTGAGAGACTCGCTAAAGACAGTAATCTCATGGTATTTCATCATGGAGGATTCTGGCAGTGCATGGATACGCTCCGTGACATGGATCTGCTGAACCGTCTCTGTGAAAGCGGTCATGCCCCCTGGAAAGTCTGGGATGACGCATAATCAGGCCATGGCAGGCCTGCCTGTACTCGTAACAGGCGCAAACGGTTTTATTGGCTCCTGGGTCGCCTCGCATCTCGTCAATCTCAATGCAGAAGTACATCTTTTCTTGAGAGGCGGCAGCGAAAGACACAGGCTGCAGGGTATTGAGGGCCGGGTGAAATTATGGCATGGCGATATCGCCAATTTCCGCTCTGTTCATGCCTGTGTCGCAGGTGTCAGACCGAGGGTGATCTTCCATCTTGCTGCTGCTCGCGATGTGGCAAGGGATATCAGCCTCCTCGATGCCATGGTCGAAACAAATATAAGAGGCACACTCAATATATTCAGGGCAGTTGCTGAAACAGGGGCGCCTGTGGAGTGTATTGTCAACACAGGCAGCTCTGAGGAGTATGGAAATGGTCAGCAGCCGTTTGTTGAGACGCAGAGAGAGCAGCCGGTCTCTCCCTATTCTGCCAGCAAGGCAGCATCAACGCATTTCGGCCAGATGCTCTACAGAAGCATGGGGCTTCCTGTTGTGACACTCAGACCGTTCCTTGCCTATGGACCGGGCCAGGCTGATGATATGTTTATCCCCTCCCTGATCCGACACTGCATCGAAAAACAGGATTTTGCAATGACTTCAGGGGATCAGACAAGGGATTTTGTCTATGTTGGAGATGTTGCCGACGCATATGTGCGTGCTGCATTTGTGAGGGAAGCTCTGGGAGAGGTGATTAATATCGGCAGCAGCATTGAATACAGCATTCGAGAGGTTGCCGAGATGATTGTTGCGATGATGGGACATCCTATTCGGCTTCTTGTTGGCGCCCTGCCAAAGAGGGCAGGGGAAACAGACCACTTCTATTCTCAGTGTGACAAGGCAAGAAGAATCCTTGGGTGGGTTGCTCAAACCGGTCTGCATGAGGGACTGCAACAGACGATTCTCCGGCGCAGAGAATCGTTATGATATAATGAAGCTTTAGAAATGCGGAGATTTCATATCAGGAGGCATACTGATGAATAAGAAGGGATTTACACTGACGGAACTGCTTATCGTGGTTGCGATAATCGGCATACTTGCTGCCATTTCCATTCCGGCATATATTGGTCAGCAGAGAAGGGCTGCAAGGACAGAGGCGTCAACAAACCTTCAGAACCTCAGGCTATTGTTAGAGCAGAATTTTGCTGATCAGGGAAGCTACAGGCCGCCCAATAACGGGGCAACAGCTCCTGCAGCGGAATTAACATATGCCGGAACGTCTGCAGTGACCGCTGCCGGTCTGGAAGATTTCTTCAGGAGATTCAATCCTGCAGGACTCGATAATACAGCACAATTTGATGCCCTTAATTACACTTATAGACTTGCCTGGACAGCCACTACCTTCACAGCTACTGCTGCTGCCAAGTCCGGCAGGAGGGTGTCAGGAGATGCTGACTGCACCATAAACCAGAACAACACAAGATTGGGGCCGTGCTGGTAAACGGTTCTGCTGTACAGAAAAAGAACCTTGTCTATTTAGGATTTGTCAGCCTTGTTCTGCTCGGCAGCATTATTTATTCAAATATTCTGCATGCAGAGTTCTTCTTTGACGACTATAGTTCAATCGTTGACAATGAAACGATAAAGGATCTTGACGCCTCCCTTGCCGCTCTTTCTCTCAACAGATATGTAACCTATCTGACATTTGCGCTCAATTATGCCGTTTCAGGGCTAATGCCTTTTTCCTATCATTTGCTGAACATCATAATTCATATTGTTAATGCGTTTCTCGTATATTGCCTTGTGATCCTGGGCATGAAGACACCTCATCTGATTAATTCGGGGCTGTCCCGGCAGTTTGTAGCATTTTCGTCTGCCTTTATTTTTATTTCACATCCCATCCAAACCCAGGCTGTTACCTACATAGTCCAGAGGGCCACGTCATTGGCAACGATGTTCTATCTGCTTTCCCTGGTTGCATACAGCAGATGGAGGCTGACAAAAGAAGACTACTCTGAATACAAAGCGCCTCCAGAAGGATCAATGTATGCCAATGCTGTCTTTTATATAATCTCATTCTTTTCCGCAGTGCTTGCAATGAAGACAAAAGAAATAGCCTTCACACTGCCGGTTATCATCGTGCTTTATGAATTTTCTTTCTTTGCCAAAATACCGCACGCGGTTCCGGTATCCGGGCAGCGTGCCGAAGGCGCCAAACGCTTAACTATACGAAGGCTCCTCTATTTGCTTCCTATTATCCTGACATTTCTAATCATACCCCTGAGCATGACAGACTTTTCCGTGCAGTCACAAACAATAATTCAGGAAGTGGATAATGTTGCAAGGGAAGCCCAGCATTTAAGCAGGACAGATTATTTTTATACGCAATTGCGAGTGCTTATTACATACATAAGACTTTTATTATTTCCGGTCAATCAGAATGTAGACTACCGCTATCCCATGAATGATTCTTTATTCAATCTCCCGGTCTTCATATCATTACTTGGCATATTATTCATCCTGGGCATCGCAATATATCTCTATTGTATTTCGCGCAGCGGCAGGCGCAGAGCGTTGTCTGATAACCCTGGGGCGACACTTCTGGGAATGCGGCTCATTGCATTTGGAATACTATGGTTTTTCATAACCAATTCGGTTGAGTCCTCGATTATTCCGATAAGTGATATCATGGTTGAGCATCGCGGATATTTGCCTTCTGTAGGGTTTATTATCGCCCTGGTTTCCCTGACAGACCTTGCGATTGACCGGTCCAGGCTTAAGATAATTGTTATTGCTGGTATAGTGTTATGCCTCGGCCTTGGGTCTTACTCGAGAAATGAGCTATGGAAAGACCCCCAAAAGATGTGGGAGGATGTTGTTGCGAAAGCGCCAAATAATGCCAGGGCATATACTGAGATCGGCGCTATCCTGCGAGATGAGGGCAGATATGCAGAAGCGAATGAGAGGTTTGAAGAGGCGTTAAGAATTAACAGCAGTTATCCTCTTACCTATTTTAACCTGGGTTATATTCAGTATAAGCTTCAGGACTATGATAAGGCCTTGACCTATTTTAATAAAACACTTGCATTCAAGCTTTCGCCCCTTATTCATATGGATACACTTAATTCTATGGGCATGACGTACAGTGAAATGGGAGATGATCATGGCGCTGTCGGCGCATTTAAGGCAGCGATTCAGGTTTTCCCGACGATGATAATCCCTTACAATAATCTCGGCCGCCAATATATCAAAATGGGCGAGGCTGAAATGGCCGTCGAAGCGCTTAATAAGGCTTTGAAGATAAGAGAAGCGCCTGCTATTTATCATAATCTTTCTACGGCTTACAATATACTTGGCAACAAAGAGAAGGCTCAGATTATGCGGGAGAAAGCATTACTGCTGGAAGCGAATTAGCAGCTCTATTCTGCTGCATGCCGCCGGGGTACCTGCTCACACTGTGTTAAACTATTGAATGTCACAAAATGAACTGATCATTGAAGGCGCAAGGCAGAACAACCTAAATAACATAACCCTCCGCATCCCCCACAACAGAGTCATTGCCGTCACCGGGGTTTCAGGCTCAGGCAAATCTTCCCTCGCCTTTGACACGATCTTTGCCGAAGGGCAATGGAGGTTCATAGAATCCCTATCTTCCTATGCCCGGCTGTTTCTCGAAAAGCTCGACAGGCCTGAGGTGGACGCCATCCATAATTTAAGGCCCGCGATAGCGCTTGAACAGAAGAACTCTATACGCGGTTCGCGCTCGACTGTCGGCACGCTGACCGAGTTGTACGATCTGTTCAGGCTGCTGTATGCCAAGGTTTCAACCCCTTACTGCCCCAACTGCGGCAGGGAGATACGCAGATGGGACCCCTCGCAGGTAGTTGCAGAGCTTGTCGAAAAATATTCCGGCCAGAAGGCGTTTATCCTCTTTGATGCCAGGGAACTGCCTGATGAGATGAAAAGAAAAGGTTACTTCAGGGTCTGGAAAGATGGGCAGATCGCAGAGCCCGGCCCTGATATGCAGGTTGAAGGAAGCATGACGATAGTGCTTGACCGGCTGATTATCAGGGATGAGCCTCGGCTTGCCGACTCAATAGAGACTGCATGGAGAGAGGGTCAGGGCAGCATCAGGGTCAGACTCGCAGGAGGTGTTCAGGATATATCTCTCGCCTTTTCATCAGAGCATTCCTGCGAAGACTGTGGCATAGCGATTCCAGAGCCGTCGCCCCTCTTTTTTTCATTCAACCACCCTTTAGGGGCCTGCCCTGCATGCAAAGGATTTGGAGATACGCTCCAGTATGACGAGGCCCTTATCGTGCCTGACAGAAGCCTCTCCCTTGCAAAAGGGGCGGTGGAGCCATGGAATAAGCCGGCTGCCAAGTGGTGGAGAAAGCAGCTTCTCGACAAGGGGAAAAAGGCAGGGCTTGACTTGGACAAGCCCTACGCAGACCTGTCGCCAAGTGAAAAGACGATACTCTTTAAGGGCGTCAAGGGATTCCACGGCATTGATGATTTCTTCGAAGAGCTTGAAGGCTGGCGGTACAAGCTTCATGTGAGGGTATTTCTCTCCAGGTACAGGCAGTCTTCCACCTGCAGCCTCTGCAATGGAAAAAGACTGAAGCAAGAGGTCCTTGCCTACAGGATTTCGGGTCTTGATATAGCCGAACTATCGAGCATGCCGGTCGCTGCGCTTTCAGGTTTTTTCGCGGATATGGACCTTTCTCCCTTCAGGCGGCAGACAGCAAAGGAACTGCTCAGACAGATAGCCCTGAAGATCGGATATCTCGAAAAAGTGGGGCTTGGTTATCTTACGCTGAACCGTTATGGAAAGACCCTGTCAGGAGGAGAATACCAGAGGATAAATCTTTCGAACCAGCTTGCATCTGTGCTGACAGGCACGCTCTATGTGCTTGATGAGCCCACGATCGGGCTGCATGCAAGAGACACAGACAGGATTGCGGGCATATTGCAACAGCTTTCAGAATTGGGGAATTCCGTTGTCGTTGTTGAACATGACAGAGCCATTATCGAGGCCTCAGAATGGATCATAGAGCTTGGCCCCGGCGGAGGGCATCGGGGCGGCAATCTGGTATTTTCCGGCCCGCCTCAGGATTTTCTTGAGGCTGATACGCTGACCGCAAGGTATCTCCGGGGGCAGGAGAAGGTGAAGCTTCTGTCAAGGCAGAGGGTCTTCTCAGGAGAACAGTTAACTCTGGGCGGAGCCTGCGGCAATAATCTCAGGAGCCTGGATCTGACGATTCCGCTCAAAAGAATGGTTGCAGTAACCGGCGTTTCCGGCTCCGGAAAGAGCAGCCTTGTTGTCGAGACCCTGTATCGTGGCCTTGCCCGCCATTTCAGGACAGGCAACGAGCAGCCGCTTCCATTTAACAGCCTTACAGGACAGGAGCTTTTGGATGGGGTGAGGCTGATAGATCAATCGCCGATAGGCAGGAGTCCGCGTTCTAACCCTGCTACATATCTGAAGGTCTTTGACCATATCAGAAAGATATTTGCCCAACAGAGAGAGGCAAAGGCGCATGGATATGAGCCGGGATTCTTCTCCTTTAATGTCCCCGGCGGCAGATGCGAGACATGCAAGGGCGGCGGATATCAGCTTATGGAGATGTTTTTTTTCGAAGATCTCTATATCACCTGCGAAAACTGCTCCGGCAGACGGTACAGGCCAGAGGCGCTCCGCGTAACATACAGAGGGAAGAATATATACGATATTCTGAACCTGACAGTTGAGGAGGCGCTGATGCTGTTTGAGGACGAGACATCCATAAGGGCGAGGCTTTCCCTGCTTATGGAAGCAGGGCTTGGATATCTCAGGCTCGGACAGCCGGCCACCACTCTTTCGGGTGGAGAGGCCCAGAGATTAAAGATCTGTGCAGAGATGCAGAATGCAGGGATCAGGGGTGGGAAGGCGCCGGGCGCTGCCGGCGACCGGGCATTGAAAGCCAGGTCCGGGCCGAATATTCTGTATATCCTTGACGAGCCGACAGTCGGTCTTCACTTTGAGGATGTAAAGGCACTGCTTCATATATTAAACCGGCTTGTGGAGGCAGGAAACTCGGTTGTTGTGATCGAGCATAATCTCGATGTTATCAGGGCGGCTGACTGGGTGGTTGACATCGGCCCTGAAGGCGGTGATCAGGGCGGCGCCATAGTTTTTGAGGGCAGACCAGAGGAACTTGCAGAAGAAGAGAGATCATATACGGGAGCCTATTTGAAGAGATATGTATGATATCTTATGGACAGCATAGGCAGGCTGAGGCAAAATAGGAAATGAAATGTTACATGACACAGGGCATGCACTTCTGCAGGGTCACACTTTATGTTTCCCTATAAAGACGATAATCCAACAAATACCTTCCCCTTTGTCACTATTGGGCTTATAGCGCTCAATATAGCCGTCTTCCTGGTCCAGCTCTTTGCAGACGTTGACGGAAGGCATATTATATATGCGTATGGAGCAATTCCGCACAATATTGTATCGCTGGAATCTGCCCAGCCCATACACCCCTTTCTTACGATATATACTTCGATGTTTATGCATGGCGGGCTGTTTCACCTGTTTGGCAACATGCTTTACCTCTGGATATTCGGAAATAATATCGAGGACAGTCTCGGACATCTAAGGTTTATCCTTTTCTATCTGTTCTGCGGCACTGCAGCTGTTCTGCTGCATACAATGACTGAAAGCGGTTCAGGCCTTCCGATGATAGGAGCAAGCGGCGCGGTCTCAGGGGTTCTTGGCGCCTATCTTCTGCTTTTTCCGATGGCAAAGGTACATACGATTATCTTCCTCGGTTTTTTTGTGCAGTCTGTGAAGATACCTGCCTTGATAGTTATAGGCTTTTGGGCTATTATACAAGTTGTAAATGGCTTGATATCGCAGGGAATGGAGAGCCAGGGAGGGATCGCCTGGTTTGCGCATGCAGGTGGCTTCCTTGCCGGAATAATCACGCTTAAACTGTGGAAGCCAGGGAGGGCCAGCACGTGGTAGTAGTATGTCCTAAATGCAAAACAAGACTGAAGGTAGATGAGGCAAAGCTTGCCCCTCATGGCTCAAGGTTCAAGTGTCCCAAGTGCAGCACAGTGCTTCTTATAAAAAAACCGGCTGTCCGGGAAAAGAAGACATTAGACCCCGGCAAGATCCTTGTTGCCCATTCAAGTTCATCGGTTGTCGAGAATATAAAGAATCTCCTTGAAGAGGAGAAATATAGAGTCATCACTTCTGTTGATGGCATAGATGCTATGGTAAAGGCCTTAAAAGAGCTGCCGGCATTCGGCGTCATCGAGGTTGCATTGCCCAAGATCTTCGGATTTGAGGTCTGCAAGAAACTGAAGTCGCGGCCCGAAACAGAGCAGATGAAGCTTATTCTTGTCCCCTCTATATATGACAAGACAAAATACAGAAGAGAGCCTGTCTCCCTTTATGGCGCTGATGATTATATCGAAGAACATGAACTTTCCGTAAGACTGATAGAGTCAATAAACCGGATCAAGTCCGGAGTTCCCGCAGCATCTGAAAAAACAGAGATACCTCAAGAATCAGCAGCTCTGAAGACGCCGGAGCAGAGTGCTTCAGAAAGGAGTGGCGCTGCAGAGATGAGGGAGAAGCCGATTGAGCAGGCCCCTGCAGCTCCAGCCGGGATAAAGCCTGATGAATCCATAGAGAAGGCAAGAAGGCTGTCCAGAACGATAATCAATGATATTTATCTTTATAATACTGCGAAGGTTGAAGAGGCAGTAAGGCGGGGTGATTTCTACGCAGTTTTTGGCCCCGAGGTAAAAGAAGGCTTTAAGCTCTATGAGAGCAGGATACCTCTGGAGACCAGAAAAAAGGCCGACTTTTACAGGGAAGCGATAGATAACTTTCTGGATGCAAAGAAAAAAGCACTTTCATAGCAATCTGCTGAAAATAGCAGATATCAAGAGAAATTAGCAGAAAAAACGTATTTATTAGCCCTTTCTTCCTTCCTTTGGCCTTGCTATAAACAGGCATATCCAGTTATATTAGCACTCACCGGCATTGAGTGCTAATAACCCAAAATCTGTAATCGAAGAAAGGAGAAATGCTTATGAAATTTAAGCCATTGAAGGAAAGGGTATTTGTATCATACTCTGAAGAAGGAGAAAAGACAGCAGGCGGAATCTATATCCCTGATTCAGCCAAAGAAAAGCCGCAAAAGGGCAAGGTTGAGGCAGTCGGCTCAGAAGTCAAGGAACTGAAGGTCGGCAACATCATTCTTTTTGACAAGTATTCAGGCTCCAAGGTAAATATTGATGGAACTGACTACCTGATCGTAAAGGAAGAAGACATACTCGGCATAGTCGAATAATCAAAAATCAAACATAATCTTCAGGAGGAAATGAAATATGGCAAAACAGCTTCTATTTGATGAGGCAGCAAGGAGATCGATGCTTAAGGGCATCACTCAGTTAACAGACGCAGTAAAGGCAACGCTTGGCCCTAAGGGCAAGAATGTTGTGATTGACAAGAAATACGGCGCACCGACCATTACCAAGGACGGCGTCACAGTTGCAAAGGAGATCGAGCTTAAGGACCCATTTGAAAATATGGGGGCACAGCTTGTGCGTGAGGTGGCGAGCAAGACCTCAGATGTTGCAGGCGACGGCACAACAACAGCAACAGTCCTTGCCTATGCAATCTACAGCGGCGGCATCAAGCATGTTGTTGCAGGCTCAAATCCGATGGATATCAAGCGGGGAGTCGAGAAGGCAGTAGAATCTGTTGTTGGGGAGCTGCAGAAGATCAGCAGGCCTGTACAGGACAAAAAGGAGATTGCACAGGTCGGCACTATTTCGGCCAACAATGACTCGACTATCGGCGAGCTTATTGCAGATGCGATGGACAAGGTAGGCAAAGACGGCGTTATCACTGTTGAAGAGGCAAAGAGCATGACAACATCCCTGGACGTTGTCGAGGGCATGCAGTTTGACCGCGGTTACAGCTCGCCGTATTTTGTGACTGATCCTGAGAGGATGGAATGCAACCTTGATGATGCCTTCATCCTGATCAATGAGAAGAAGATCTCTGCAATGAAGGATCTGCTTCCGATACTTGAGCAGACGGCAAAGATGGGCAAGCCTCTTATGATTATTGCTGAAGAGGTGGAGGGCGAAGCCCTTGCCACCCTTGTTGTGAACAAGCTCAGGGGTACGATCCAGGTATGCGCTGTAAAGGCGCCCGGTTTCGGCGACAGGAGAAAGGCGATGCTTGAGGATATCGCCATTCTCACAGGCGGCACTGTTATTTCCGAGGATCTCGGCATAAAGCTCGAAACTGTGAAGCTGACCGATCTTGGAAGGGCCAAGAAGATCACGGTTGACAAGGAAAATACCACGATCATCGAGGGTGCAGGCGACACCAAGAATATCGAGGGCAGGGTAAAGCAGATCAAGGCTCAGATTGATGAGACGACCTCTGACTATGACAAAGAAAAACTCCAGGAGAGGCTCGCAAAGATCGTAGGCGGCGTAGCAGTAATCAATGTAGGCGCAGCTACCGAGACCGAGATGAAGGAAAAGAAGGCAAGGGTTGAGGATGCTCTGCATGCCACCCGCGCAGCGGTTGAAGAAGGCATTGTCCCTGGCGGCGGCGTTGCGCTGCTTCGCTGCATCAGCGCACTTAAAGGCGTCAAGGTTGACAACCATGACCAGCAGGTGGGCATTGACATCATCAAGAGGTCGCTTGAGGAGCCTATCCGCCAGATCATCAACAATACCGAGCTTGAGCCGTCAGTTATTGTGGAGAAGGTCAAGGGCTCAAAGGATGCCAATTACGGGTTTGATGCAGGCTCTGAGGAATATGTTGATATGCTGAAGGCCGGAATTGTTGACCCGACAAAGGTTACGAGATGCGCGCTTCAGAATGCCGCATCTGTTGCATCTCTTATGCTCACCACCTCTGTCATGATCAGTGATCTGCCGGAGGAGAAGCCTGAGATGCCTCCAATGCCTCCGGGCGGCGGAATGGGCGGAATGTACTAATATACTGCAGGCAATCTAATGTCTGAAAGGCGGGGCATTGCCCCGCCTTTTTTTCATATCTCCTCTGAGGGCAGAACTTTACTTTGTCCGGTTTTTCTGGCATCCTAACTTTTCATGAAGAAGAATATATTGTTTATGCTGTCAGCGGCATTTCTGCTTCTGCTGCTTTATGCCGCCATAGGGCTTGTACTGCCTGTTCAGAGCAGCAACAAATACATGGAAATAGAGGTGCCCAAAGGGGCAAGCTTCAGACAGGTGGTCGAGATGCTCCGCAGCCGGAACCTGATCAGGGACAAGAGGGTTTTTCTTGTCTTTGGCAGGCTGACAGGCATTGACCGGCGCGTCAGGGCAGGGTTTTACTCCATCTGGACCGGCATGAGCCCCCTTGAAATCCTGAGGATTCTCAGAAAGGGCAGGATTATCGAGTATGAGGTGAAGGTGCTCGAAGGAGATTCCCTGCCTGAGATAACTTCTGCATTTGCAAAGACAGGCATCATAGTCCCTGATGAATTCATGAGGCTTGCGAAAGACAGACGCTTTCTTGCAGTCAACAACATTAAGTCCCCGAGCATAGAGGGCTATATCTATCCTGACACCTATCTGATACCAAAGGGTATGAAGGCAGAGGACGCCCTTGATCTTATGATCCAGAGGATGCGCAACAAGCTGACGGAAAAGGTGAAGGCCCGTATGAAGGAACTGGATATGACCGAGAATATGGTTCTGACCCTTGCATCCATCATAGAGAAGGAGGCTGTTATTGACAGTGAAAGAGATATGATCTCTGCTGTATATCACAACAGGCTCAGGATAAATATGCCGCTTCAGGCAGACCCTACCGCTATCTATGGAGTGAAGAGTTCAAAGCAACGGATTACACTGACTGATCTCAAGCGGAAGACCCCGTATAATACCTATGTCAACAGGGGGCTTCCTCCAGGGCCGATCGCCTCCCCAGGCATTAAATCCATTAATGCAGCCCTTTATCCTGCTGATGTGCCATATATATATTTCGTTGCCCAGGATGACCGCTCACATACATTTTCTGTAACAGCGGCGGAGCATACAGAGGCGGTAAAACGCTACCGGCAGGCAAAGAAGGAGAAGACTGAAAACAGAAAGAAGGTCGGCAATGAAAACGGCACATCGCAATAGGACAAGAAAGATCCATGTAGGGAATGTCCCGATAGGAGGAGGAAGCGCCATCTCTGTGCAGTCTATGGCAAAGACAGACACAAGGGATGCCCAAAAGACAGCGCGACAGATTCGGCGGCTGGCAGGCGCAGGGTGTGAGATCGTCAGGGTGGCGGTCCCGGATATGGAAGCTGCCCTTGCCCTGGGCAGGATCAGAAAGGCAATCCCGATCCCGCTGATTGCTGATATCCATTTTGACTGGAGGCTTGCTATCGAGGCGATAAGGCAGGGGGTGGATGGCCTCAGGATCAACCCCGGCAATATCGGGGCGCGATGGAAAGTGGCCGAGGTTGTATCAGCCTGCAGGGACAGGGGCATTTCGATACGCATTGGGGTTAATGCCGGATCTCTCGAAAAGGAACTGCTAAGAAAATATGTGCATCCGACACCTGAGGCGCTTGTGGAGAGCGCCTCAGGTCATATCAATATTTTAGAGTCTATGAACTTCAGAGCGATAAAGGTATCCCTTAAGGCCTCTAATGTCCCTACAACCGTTGATGCATACCGGCTCTTTGCAAGGCGGTTCAGGTATCCGCTTCATATCGGCATATCAGAGGCAGGGCCTTCCTTTACCGGCATCATCAAGAGCTCTGTGGGGCTCGGCATTCTCCTTTCTGAGGGCATTGGAGATACCATGAGGGTATCGCTTTCAGCCGATCCCCTGCAGGAGGTGCGGGTTGCGTATGAGATTCTGAAGTCTCTGGGCCTGCGGCAGAAAGGCGTAAATATCATATCCTGCCCAACCTGCGGCCGCTGCCAGATAGATATCAGGAGGCTTGCTTCAAAGGTCGAGTCAGAACTGAAAGACCTCGACAGGACAATGACGATTGCTGTTATGGGATGTGCGGTAAACGGCCCGGGTGAGGCGCGCGAGGCAGACATCGGGATTGCCGGCGGCAGGGGAGAAGGTCTGCTTTTTAGAAAGGGGAAGATTATCAAAAGGGTCAAGGAAAAAGACATGATGAAGGAATTGATGAACGAGATTGGCGACTGAAAGGGGGGAATGTATGAAGACCTGGCAGCATCCCTGGGGAATGCTGAGAGAAGGAGCGTCAATCAGGTGGCCAGAGAAGAATGAATCTTGTTGATTATGCCGGAAAGACAATTCGACTTACAGACGAGAGGCTTGCCCATATAAAGGAGCATCCTGAAATGGTGATGCATATCGCAAAAATAGCTGAAACCCTTCTGATCCCTGATAATGCAGTCAAATCAGTCAGTGATGAAGAAGTGAGGCTATATTACAGGCAGTATACAGGTCTTTCTGTGGGGGATAAGTATCTGTGTGTTGTGGTAAAATTCAGGCAGGATGATGCATTTGTGATAACTGCATATTTCACAGACAGCATCAAGAGAGGAGAAGCGCTATGGATAAAGTGAAAGTCTGGTATGATGCCGACGGAGATTTTCTTGAAGTTATATTCGAAAAGAAAGAAGGTTATTTCAAGGAGACGGCATCCGATCAGATAATGGAAAAAGTTGATATGGATGGGCATGTCATCGGCTTCTCAATACTGAAAGTCAGCTCCATCAAAGGCCATCCTCTGGAAGTTGCGCTTGCCGGCACGAAATAGTTTGGATGCCCTCAAAGAAAAGATTGACAGCATTATTTCTGGTCATATTTTCTGTATCCTAAGTCAAAAATTGAAAACAGAATTCTACGGCAGTATCAGGGAGAATTGTTCTAAATGGAGATCATAAGAGTTCCAAGGATCATGCAGGATACAGCGCGCGGTCATCTGCTCCACAGCAGGACAATCGGTTTTGTGCCGACCATGGGCGCGCTTCATGAAGGCCATATGAGTCTTCTCAGGATGTCAAGGGAAGAGAACAATATAACAGCGGCCAGTATCTATATAAACCCGACCCAGTTCGGCCCTTCTGAAGATCTTGACCGATATCCGCGCAAGATAGAGGAAGACAGCGATCTGCTAAGGAACGAAAATATAGATATCCTCTTCCTGCCTGACGATGCTGTTATGTATCCAAAGGGTTTTTCGGCAGAGGTGGTCATGAAAGGCCTTTCCGGGCGCATGTGCGGCCATTTCAGGCCGGGCCATTTCAATGGTGTTGCAACGATCGTGGCAAAACTTCTGAACATTGTGAGGCCTACACGGCTCTATCTTGGCCAGAAGGACTTTCAGCAGACCGTTATCATAAAAAGGATGGTTAAGGATCTGAATCTTGATGTTGAGGTTGTGGTCTGCCCAACAGTCAGGGAAGAAGACGGCCTTGCCTTAAGCTCACGGAATGCCTATCTCAACAGTGAGCAGAGGAGAGCGGCAACAGTGCTTTACCGTTGCCTCTGCGAAGCGGCCGAGGAGATAAAATCAGGTCTGAGATCAGGGGCGAGAATTCGACAAATTATGAAAACCAGGCTTGACAGCGAGACGCAGATTGCAGGTATTGACTACGCCTCAGTCTATCATCCTGATACGCTTGAGGAGATGGAAGATCTTCAGGGAGAGGTGCTGCTTGCAGTCGCGGTCAGGATGTCCGGAACGCGGCTGATCGACAATATGCCTGTGATGCTCTGATCTATATGTCTTGCTCCGGACTTAAGACTTATGCAATTTAGGATGACTTGCTGTACCTGTCCCTGACAGAGGGGAAAAGATCTATGTTTGTATGGGGCAGGAAGAGCGCTGACATGTATTCATCCATGAATCCATGGGAGACCGAAAGCTCGATATAGGTCATCTTCCCTGCGATCTCTTCTGCCTGTCGCCTCATCTTCTCAGACAGCAGGCAGAGATATGCCCCTGCAATGGAGGTGTTGCCGATAAAAGAGAACTTTTCCTTCGGCATGTCAGGGAGCATGCCGATCATGATCGCCTTCTCGACATTGAGATAGTTGCCGAAGCCTCCGGCAATATAGATGCGCTCCACAATATCAAGAGAAAGCCCCACCTCTTTAAGAAGAACAGACATGCCGGCATAGATGGCCGCCTTTGCACGCAGGATATTTTCTATATCCACCTCAGCAAGAACAATCTCCTTTGTCTCTCCGCGATAAAGAACAAACTCAGGCCCTTCGTCCTCAATCCGGATTCTGTCGGTATTCAGTCCCTGCACAAATTTACCCTTCTGGTCTATGATGCCTGAAAAGAAGAATTCTGATATGGCGTCTATCATGCCTGAGCCGCAGATGCCCGCAGGCTGGGCATTGCCTATCACGCCAAGCCCTACATCGAAGGTTTTGGGATCAATCTTTACTGACTCTATGGCGCCCTCTGTTGCGCGCATGCCGTGTCTGATGCCGCTGCCCTCGAAACATGGGCCTGCTGAGGTGGCCGCAGTGATGAGCCATTCGTTGTTGCCCACAACGATCTCGCCGTTTGTGCCGATGTCCATAAAGAGCGCCACTTCAGGGTTTCTATGCATCCCTGATGCAAGAAGGCCTGCAGTGATGTCGCCTCCCACATAGCTGCCGATACAGGGCACTGTATAGACCGGCGCCTGACGGTTTATCTGAAGCTTTGCGGTGCCTGCGCGCCACGCCGGGTATCTGTTTACAGCCGGTATGTAGGGCTCCTCCCGTATTGCAGATGGATCAAGTCCCCAGAAGAGCTGTGTCATCGTAGTGTTGCCTGAGATGACCGCTGAGTCTATATCGTTTCGGCTTATCTGATTTCTCTCCATCATGAGATCAAGAAGGCCGTTGATGTCTCCCACCACCGCACTCCTCAGATCCTCAAGCGCCCCGCCCTCTGTTGCATGAACAATCCTGGTGATAACATCATCGCCATGGCGCATCTGTGAATTGTAAGTAACTCCGGTATCAAGAACCTGGCCGTCAGAGCAGTCAACGAGATAGGCAACAACAGTCGTGGTGCCGATATCTACGGCAAGTCCATAGTGTTTTGCCCGCTCAGGCGGGACGATAGATATTGCCTCATGATTTTCGGTGTATGTAAGACAGGCAGACCAGTTATGCTGCCTGAGGGCCTTTGACATGGACTGGACAAAACCATGCGAAAAACGCATATCCCTGATGCCGTGTTCTGCCAGGGATCTGTTTATCCTGTCCATATCGCTGATATTGTCCCCGATTGACGGCGGCACAAGAGTAAGCATGATTCTTCTGACAGGCGGCGTCAGGGCCGGTTCTTCAGATCTGAGGAGATCAAGCAGACTTTTTGACTTGGAGACCGCAATTTTATCGCCGATAACAAGCCTTGAATCCTCAGGAATCTCTATATGGATATCTTCTTCCGGAAAGGTGGCGCATGCCAGGACAACCCTGTCTCCAATCTCCTTTTTCCTGAGTTTGGCTGAAGACTCGGCCCGGTATCTTCCCTGCAGCACCTTTACGCGGCATTTGCCGCATACGCCCTTGCCGCCGCAGGATGCCACGAGATAGACACCGTTGTCTCTGAGTGTCTGGTACAGGCTCTTGCCAGGATCTGCGGTGAGGGTTTTGCCGTTGAGGATGGATATTTTCATTACCCTACATTCTATTGCGCGCAGGAATGAAAATCAAGAAATCAGGGATGAGCGCCGGCATCCTACCCATGCCTTATCTTAAGGAGCAGAATAACAGATGCGAGGACGAATGTGACGATGTTGGTTATGATGACCGGCAAGGAACTTATCGCAAACCCATAAAGCGCCCAGAGAAAAATACCAACAGAGAACATCACGAACATGCCCAGCGAAATATCCCGGGTCGAATGTGTCTTCCAGGTCTTTATGACCTGGGGCAGGAAGGAGAGCGTAGTGAGTGTGCCTGCTGCCAGGCCGAGCAATGTTACAGAATCCACAGGTCTTCTCCTTCAGTCAGAGCGGCAGGATACAGAGGGCCGGGGGCTTTCGGCCATTGTACAGTCCGGTTCATGACTATATATGCAGATGACATCAATCCCTATTTTATGATATCCGCAGTAAAGACGAACAGCCTTGAGTTTTTCCATCCATCCCTGGGCAGTCCGGCCTTAAGCGAGACGCCTTCGAGAAAGGCGTCTCTGCTCCAGCGCTGCTCAAGGGCAACCTGCGGCAGGAGCAGTCCTGTGCTTCGCTCACCGGCAAGATAAAGGCCGTGCCTGCCTATTACGATATCCTTTATATCCTTAAGCGGCTCAAGAGGGGAAAGTACCGTCACCTCAACCTCCATATCATCCAGCTCAGCCTGATGCATAGCCGGAAAACGCGGGTCACGGGAGCATGCAGAGACGGCATTTGTGATCACCGAGCGGTACAGCGGCATGTCCGGCTGGATATTGCCGATGCATCCCCTCAGCTGCCCTGCCCTGTTTATGGTCACAAATGTTGCCCCATTGGCATTGAGCCTGTGATCCTCCGGTCTTATGTCAGGGATGATCCCATTTTTCACATAACTCTGCACAGTATGACGGGCAAGTCCGAGCAGCCTTTCTTTCTGGTCAGAAGTCAGTTCTGTCCGGTAAAGGCCCATGGCTGCATAGCCCACAACCCTGGTTCTGTCGCCGGCAACATCCCCTGAGTTTGCATATGCATATAGCTGGGCGTCAGTGGCGCCGAGGTCTCTTGCCACAAGCATCGTAAGCAGCACTGCATATCCTCCGCACATCTCTGCCTCGCCTGTCCTTAGAAGCTGTTCAGTATCTTCAACAGACATCCTCCGTATGGCATCTATCATCTTCATATCCTTCTGCTTTGCAATGTCATAGCCATGATAGTGCGAAAGGTCAGTGCTGGCGATAATGACAGCTTTCGGATTTTCGCGCAGTATGGCGGTCAGCTTTTCGCCCAGAAAGGTGAAAGACCTCTGCGTGGGACTGCCCAGGAGGATCGGCACGATCGTGAACTTCTTCAGCGTCTGCTGCAGAAACGGCAGCTGCACCTCAAGGGAATGTTCTTTTTCGAATGCCCTGGCAGAGAAGGTGACCTGTGCCTCTTCATCCAGAAGTGACTGAGCAATCTTTTTGTTGATTTTTACGAGGCCGAGCGGTGTCCTCATGCTTCCCTCTGGATAGACAGAGGCGCCAAGATACGCCTCATGATGGCTTGAGCCGATCAGTATCACAGTGTCTATTTCCCGCTCCTTCAGATGCCGGTACGTATATGCGGCGATCTGTCCGGAGTACATGTATCCAGCATGAGGCGCGATAAGGGAAATCAGCCTGCCTCCTGCCGGCTGCGGCTCTGCATTGCCAAGGAGACTGACGACCGTCTCCTTCAAGGTCTTTGGATCAGCAGGATAGAATGATCCTGCCACAGCAGGCTCCTTCACCTTTTCAGTGCAGCTAAAGGCTGAAAGGAGCAGTACAAGGCAGAGGCATAGACAGAGGCGTCTCTTCTTATTCATTTCTTTGTCTTCCAGAACATTGCAGGCCTCTGTCTCTGCGTGATCCCGAATCGTCTCACAACAATCGAGATGAGGCTGCCGAGCCCAAAGAAACCGAGAAATGCCCTTCTTGTTATGCTACTGCCAGATGCCTGCAACTTCGGTTCCACAGGTCCTGCACCTCCCGTTGTTAAGATTGTTTTCCCTGACTGTATAGCCTGTTCTGCTTATAAGCAGTCTGCTGCATTTCGGACAATAGGTGTTTTCTGCCTCACCTCGCATATTCCCGATGTATGCGTATCTGACCCCTGCCTCAAGCGCAGTATTGCGGGCAAGCAGCACGGTTTCGGTTGGGGTCGGAGGCAGGTCTTTGAGCCTGTAATGGGGGAAGAACCTTGAAAAATGGACAGGCACATCAGGCCCGAGGTATTTCACTATCCATCTGCACATATCGCGGATCGTCTTCATATCATCATTCAGGGTTGGGATGACGAGGTTTGTTATCTCGAGCCAGACGTTCTCCTGCCTTAACGTAATCAGGGAGTCAAGCACCGGCTTCAGCCTCCCTCCGCAGAGCCTGCTGTAGAAATCCTCAGTAAAGGCCTTCAGGTCTATATCTGCAGCATCGAGATATTTAGAGATAAGCCTGAGGGGCTTTTCATTTATATATCCGCAGGAATGCATGGTGTTTTTGATATTCATCTTTTTTGCCAGCAGGGCAGTGTCATACATATATTCATAAAAGACCGTAGGCTCTGTATAGGTGTAGGTGATGGACCTGCAGCCATAATAGGCCGCCTGCCTGACTACATCCCCAGGAGGCAGGTCCTGATTCCGGGTCTCCTCAGGGCCTGACTGGGATATCTGCCAGTTCTGACAGAACTTGCAGCCCAGCACGCATCCTGCGGTTGCGATAGAAAAGGCTGTAGTGGCGGGAAGGAAATGGAAAAAAGGCTTCTTCTCTATAGGGTCTACAGCAACAGCACAGGGTTTTCCATAGACCAGACTGAAGAGCACGCCGTCTTTGTTGATGCGGGTTCTGCAGCCTCCTATCTCATAATTGCTCAACTGACATTCAGTAGGGCATAGCTCACAGATAACCCTTTTACTCATAGTCTATTATAATATTTCTACTCCTGCTGCCTCCAGTACATGCCCTTATGTTCGCTCAGCCCCTTTTTTGAGATAGTCTGCTCATAATAGAGCCGCCGCCCGATATATCCCTGCAGGTCAGCCATGAAATACTCCTCTGCGATATTCTGCAGGAGCACCAGAGCGGTCAGCATGACCGCTGCAATAATCAAAAGTCTGAATCTGATTGTATCTTTCATACCTTCATATCCTTTTCCTGCTCATCACCCAGAACTGCCGTATAACAGCGATTGCAGCGAATGCATTCTGAAATAAGAGGATCAGGTCTGTTTGCCATGGGGCAGTCAGGCCTGCTACGGTACCCTGCTGTCTTGCGGCAGAGAAGTCCTGTGAGCGCTGCAACAGGGCATAGATATCTGCACCAGAACCGCTCTATCTTCAGATTGGCGGCAAGGCTAAGGCCTGCCAGCCCCCAGGTCAGATAGTTGCCGCTTAAGGAAAAAAGCGTCACATAGGTCTCGTAGTTGCCGAAACCTGATCTTCTTCCCAGGAAGACGGCAGTCAGGGCCAATCCAAGGAATATATATTTGGCATTCCGCCAGAAATCATCCGTCTCAGAAGCCACAGCCCATTTTTTCAGGGGCAGCCTGCTGATGAATTCAGAAAGCGCGCCAAAGGGGCAGAGCCATCCGCAGTAAAACCTGCCTGCAAGCATTACAGACAGGATAGTACTTGCAATGATCAGATACCAAAGCAGGGACGAAGAGGGCCGAAGCAGGGCAAGGTTAAAGACATGGAGGATAGAAAACGGGCTCGAAAGATAAAGGCCTATGATCAGAATGGATGCTGCCATGGTGAGATTCCTCAGCCAGAGCATGCGTTTTGACTGCAGCGTGACGAAATACGACCCAAGGGCAATACCAAAGAGCAGCAGATACCAGATCCATGACAATGACTCTGAGGCCCCCTTGCCTGTCTTAACTTCGATGCCAAATGCCTGATAGGCAACAGCCCTTGATGAATCAGCCACTGTCCTTGTCAGGGCGCTTACGCTTTCCGTTGCCCTGCTTATCCCGTCAATGTCCCTGTCCAGTTCAAAAGGATCGTGTACGCTCTTGCCTATGAACTGAGAAAGATACTGAGGAGTCTCCATATAATGGACATAGTTTTTTGTCTCCCTGTGTTCGAGGATGTGCAGGCCGGTGATGATGCCGCCTTGGTCAACTGCAAGAAGAAGCTTGATCGGGCCGGCATACCCTGCAATCCCTGGCACAATGTCGTGGCTGTTGTATGCCACAATGCCTGCATCCGAGGCATAAACAGGAGGTGCGCCCTTCTTCCCTGAGAATACAACTCCAGGGGCCACCTCCCCCAGATAAGTCCGCTCATCAACTGCCTGTTCAGGGGCAAGGATATGGCCTGTGCCCAGCGAGAGGATCAGGGCAAGGCTGATAAGTATTCTATGTATTTTCATGTGAATAAAAGAAGAGCATAATTACAGGCGCCATCTTTAATAATGCCACAAGCAGAAGCGAGATGTGTATGCCAAGAAGCGGAACAAAGACAAGAGTGGTGAGCAGGGCCCCGAAAAAAGACCCTGTGAGTTCAATGGCATAGAGCCTTCCTGCGCCCTGCTGTGCCTGCTGATTCCGTATCAGCCTGTTTGCTGTAATGAATTCAGCTCCTGCTGCCATGCCTGCCAGAAAATTCAGCATAAAGAAGAAGGCTTCATATCGAAACAGGAATTTGGCGCTCAGCAGAAGCGCAATGCTGAATATCCCTGCAGCCCTCATCCAGTAAAGCGGTCTTGAAGTCTTTCCCGCGACATATGAGCCTGCAGCTATGCCTGCCATAAAGACCGCGGTCAGAAGCCCGATCATCTCATAGATGTATCCAAAGACCGCCTGGTATGCAAGCAGGAGCGTCAGGCTGAATGCCATGGCAGCATAACCGGCAACAAATATTGACAATGCGATCACCTTCCTCTTTCTGAAGAGGACTATGCTGCCTGCCGCTGTCAACACTATAAATACATATGCCGAAGCGGAGCTGTTTTCAAACAGGGTAACGGCAAGGCTGCTGCCCTGTGATTCAAGCCAGAGCATGAGGCTGTACTGATAGGCAGCAGGCTTCATGTCAGTATTTTTTTCTCTGCTCATCTCAAGCAGGGCCCGCACCATCTCTGTCTTTACAGGAGAAAAGATGTCGGAAAGAAGAGACGGCACAAAGAAGTCTGTCCGGACAGCACGCTGATTATACCGGTCTATCAGGATGCGCGGCTCTGTCCGTATTTCCCGGTCAGAGCCGCAGATGATGCCATACTCCTCTGATGAGACCTGAAGATAAGGGAAGACCTGCTTAAGGGAGCTGTACACAGCGCCATGCAGCATCTGCATTGTTCTGCCGATGTATCCTGAAGATGTCGGCAGGGAAAGCAGTATCATGCCACCCTGATTCAGCGCCGCCTTCGCTTCCCTGAAGAACTCAATGGTGTAGAATCTGTTGATCTGAGCAGTTGAAGGCTCCGGCAGGCTCAGCAGAATAAGGTCATACTTATCTCCTGCTGCCTGCCTGATGAACCTTCTGGCGTCCTGCCCTGCCATGCTGACGCGCCTGTCTCTGATCTTCTGCCTGTCCTGGCTGCTCAGGATGCTTAAGGAGACCTCTATTATCTTTGGGTCCATCTCGACAAAGACGATCTTTTCAATTCCGTCATACTTAAGAGCTTCGCGAATAAGGGCAGGAGAGCCGCCTACAAGAAGCAGAGACCTGGGTTCAGGATGAAGAGAGATGGAGGCATGAACAGATATCTCCTCTGTTCGGGGGTCAGGGTACGCAAATGAGAATCTGCCTGATGCAAAGAGGTTCATCTGTTTTCCTGTCTTTACGGTCATGATCTCGCCATACCGGGACTCAGTCTTATCAATCTGTTCCCCGCCTTTCCATGCGACATGGGATACGGTCTTCTCTGATGCGAAGTAAAGCAGAAAAGGCAGAAGAAGCAGGATGAAATATCGTCTGTCTCCGGCAAGCAGTATGCCTGTCAGCATATTCAGTATGCTTATCAGAAGGGTAAGCGTAAAGAGATCCATATTCCCTGAAAGCAGGAAGGTGAAGATGATGCCGCCTGCAAGGCTGCCAATTGCCTCAATGCCGTAGACAAGGGGCGTGTTATTGCCGGAGTAAGATACGGCAAGCGGAAACTGTGCGCCGAGCAGAAGACATAAGGGCAGAAGAAGTGCAGTTACAGAGATGATCGTTGCAGAAATAGATATGATCTCGCCGAATTCAAGCTGCAGGACAGGCCTGACCAGCAATGCAGATATGAGAGATGTATGCGAGACAACAGCCACAAGGAAGAAGGAGAGGGCAAAGGCATACGGCAATCTGATCCTGCGGACAAGAAGACTGCCTGTACCCACCACACTGAGCCAGACAGAAAGTATGATGCCTATGACCAGTTCATTGCCGGAAAATATGGTCAAAAGCTGCCTTAGCATCGCAACCTGCAGGAGGATCGCTGTGGCCCCCATTACGATAAACGGCAATATCTGCATAATGAAATCCTAACACAGATGCATAAGGAGGGCCCTGATTTGTCGTCTTACTATACGTTCATTAGTAGAGCCTCATACATCACCCTCCCCTCAAGGTAGGGGCAGTATTATTACCCTCTCCCCTGGCGGGAGAGGGCGTGGGAGAGGGGGCTTTACTTATGAACTCCTTTGTAATAAGCCGGATACTTTAAGGCAGGCTTTGACGAAAGATGAAGATTGACTGTCTTCTGTTTTCCCGTCGGTCTGAAAAATGTTAAAGTATGCGCGTGATGAACGGCAAAATCCTTGTCATTGACGATGAACTTCTTATCCTCACCACTGTAGAAAAAGCGCTTACCAAGGTGGGGCACTCGGTTGTTATGGCGCAGAATATGGAAGAACTCGGCAGGGCCCTCAGATATGCGCCCTTTGATCTTATGATCACAGACCTGCATATGGATGAGGAGTCTGTTGACAATATCATCCATAGGGTGAAGCAGACCTCGCCCAAAATCAGGGTGCTGCTTATGAGCGGCGGGTCTAACAGCGCCAATTCAGGCAATTTCATAGAAAAACCGTTCAAGCTGGAGGAACTGAGGGAAAAAGTCAGGGTCTATCTGAATGAATCTGTCTGACATGGACACAGCCCTCTTTAAGTTTGGGCAGTAATGGACAGAGGGGAAGACCCGCAGGAAGAAAACCATGAAATATGGCATAGCTGCATGTTATGATTTTACAGTTTTTGAGTTGGATCAGCCGGAGACCTTCTAATGTCCATATCTGTTGTTATACCGCTGTACAATGAAGAGGAGAATGTCCAGGAGCTTTATAGCCGTCTGAAGATGGCGCTTGAGGGCCTCGGCTCTGATTACGAGATACTCTTTGTTGATGACGGAAGCAGTGATAACACCCTGAGACTCCTTCAGGATGTCCAGGCAGGCGACAGCCATGTGATTGTCCTGAGCCTGAGGAGGAACTTTGGACAGACAGCCGCCTTTGCAGCCGGCTTTGATTATGCACGGGGCGATATCATAATCACCATGGACGGGGATCTTCAGAACGACCCCAATGACATCCCCAGGCTCCTCGAAAAGATGAAGGATAATGATCTGGTGAGCGGCTGGAGGAGGAAGAGAAAGGATCCGTTTATTTCCCGCAGGCTCCCTTCGATCATGGCCAACTGGCTCATCAGCAGGGTGACCGGTGTAAATCTCCATGACTATGGCTGTTCGCTTAAGGCATATAAGCGGGATGTGATCAAGAATCTCAGGCTATATGGCGAGATGCATCGTTTCATCCCTGCTGTTGCGAGCTGGTATGGAGTGCGCATTGCAGAGATCGAGACAGAACATCATCCAAGGCTGCGCGGAAAGTCGAAATACGGCATTTCCCGGACGATGAGGGTGGTCCTTGACCTGATAACGGTCAAGTTTCTCCAGAGCTTTTCGACAAAGCCTCTGCAGTTTTTCGGGCCGATAGGCCTGGCGAGCGGCCTGGCAGGTTTTCTGATCTCTGTCTATCTGACGATAGAAAAGTTGATCATGGGCATGGATATAGGGGGCAGACCCCTTCTCCTGCTTGGAGCCCTGCTGATCATCGTAGGCATTCAGTTTATAGGCATGGGTCTATTGGGCGAGATTTTGGTTCGCGTGTATCACGAAACGCAGAAAAAACCTATCTATGTCATAAAGAAGGTCATCGGCCCTGTTAAAATATAAAAATATACTTATTCCTGTCCTTAAGCTTGCGGTCAGCTCATTCTCTTTTTATCTTATATCCAGGAAGGCTGATATGGCGCAGGTGATGCATCTCCTCAAGAGCATAGGGCCTGCAGCATTCCTGACTGCATCAGCCCTGTATATCGCTTCCCAGGTGATTTCTACCATACGCTGGAGGCTTTTCCTTCCAGATCAATATCCCCTGAAGAAGCTCTTTTCATTGTATATGATAGGGGCATTCTTCAGCAGTTTTCTTCCCGGGGTTGTGGGAGGGGATGCAGTTCGCGCGTACTATCTTAACAAGGATGCAAAGAAGATCAGCAGCACCCTTGCCGCTGTTTTCATGGACAGGTACATAGGCCTTGTCACCCTTATGCTGATCGGCATAGGCGTCTTTCCTTTCAGCCTTGAGGTCTTTGGGGATTCCCCGCACAAATGGCTGATGCCAGGTTTTTTTGGCTGCTTTGTTGCCGGAAGTTTTCTGTTTTTCAGGCTGAGGCTCGGGATGAGATTCAGGCTCATGACCGGCATTTACGACTATTTCTCGATCATAAGGAAGAAGAGGTCTGTGATAGCAAAGACCCTTCTGCTGTCAACAGCGGTTCAGGTTATCAATTTTGCCAATGTGATCATTCTTGCTGCAGCGATTGGGGAAGAGATCGCCCTGCTGCACCTTGCAATCTTTCTTCCTATTGTAATAACGATCACTGCCCTGCCCATTTCCATATCCGGCATTGGGGTGCGTGAAGGGGCTTTTGTTGTTCTGCTCGGACTTGTGCATATCTCTCCCGAGACTGCGACATCACTTTCATTGGCATGGTTCTTTGCCAACTTTGCCGGCTCTCTTCCGGGCCTTGGTTTCTACTTGTTTTACAATCAACAGAAAGGAGCATGACATATATGGGGCTTAAGGAAGACAACAGGCAGCTCGAGGACGCTGACCGCAAGTATATCTGGCATCCCTTTACCCAGATGAAGGACTGGGAAGAGGCGACGCCTGTTGTTATTACTGAGGGAAGCGGCTGCTTTATAAAGGACAGGTACGGCAGATCGTATATTGACGGGGTCTCCTCCCTGTGGGTCAATATCTTCGGCCACAGAAAGAAAGAGATTGATGACGCCATAAAGGCGCAGGTGGACAGGATAAGCCACAGCACCCTGCTTGGCCTGAGCAATGAGCCTGCCATCCTGTTGGCCGAAAAGCTCGTAAGCCTGATGAATAGTTCCTTTGGCCGGGCGCAGGGGCCTTGCCCTTCAAGGGTCTTTTATTCGGACAACGGCTCCACTGCAGTTGAGGTTGCGCTTAAAATGGCATTTCAGTACTGGCAGAACAAGGGCGAACCGCAGAAGACAGCATTCCTGTCTCTTAATAATGCATATCATGGAGATACTATCGGCGCGATGAGTGTCGGCGGGGTTGACCTGTTTCACAAGGTATTCGGGCCGCTTTATTTCCGGACGTTTAAGGCCCCATCACCGTACTGCTACCGGTGTGAACTCGAACGGCAGTACCCAGACTGCGGCATATTCTGCGCTGATGCCCTTGAAGAGATGATTAAGGCCCATCACAGAAACATTGCAGGCATGATCATAGAGCCTCTGGTACAGGCAGCAGGCGGCATGATTGTCTCTCCTGCCGGGTATCTGAGGCGGGTGGGTGAGCTCTGCAGGCAGTACAACATCCTGCTTATTGCAGATGAGGTTGCAACAGGGTTCGGCAGAACAGGCAGGATGTTTGCCTCTGAACATGAGGAGGCGGCCCCTGATATTATCTGTTTATCCAAGGGCATCACCGGCGGGTACATGCCGCTTGCAGCCACGATTGCAACAGAGGAGATCTATGGCGCATTTCTTGGCGAATTCAGAGATCTAAAGACCTTTTTTCATGGCCATTCGTACACAGGCAATCCCCTTGCCTGTGCAGCAGCAGCAGCCTGCCTCGATATATTTGACAGGGAGCAGACCCTGCGCGCCATGAAACCGAAGATTCAGTTCCTTGAGCAGTGGCTGAGGGAATTGAAGGAAATTGACCTTGTCGGCGATGTCCGGAGCAAAGGCTTGATGGCAGGGGTGGAGCTTGTCCGGAAGAAGAAGACAAAAGAGCCATACGACTGGCAGGAGAAGATGGGCTGGAAGGTTGCGTACCATGCGCGGGACAATGGCGTCATCATAAGGCCCCTGGGCAATGTTATAGTGATCATGCCGCCCCTGAATATCAGCATGGAGGATCTGGGCCGGATGCTTAGAGTGCTGAGGGATGCTATAATATCAGCAGCCACATGAGCAGAAGAACGATCATATTCCTTGTTGTCCTCATCATAGCGCCGGTTATTATCTATTTTGTCCGGCCCTCGGATGAAAGCAGGATCAGGAAACTTTTCAGAACCGGCGCAAAGGCGGTTGAGCAGGAAAAGCTTGACGACGTTATGGCAAAGGTCTCATATAATTATACGGACGAATATGGGATCAACTATCTTATGATCAAGGATGGACTGACCAGGCTTTTCCAGAACATGGAGAATATCAGGATCGAATATGAGATCACCAGAATCGAGGTAAAAGACAAGACTGCCCAGGCTGAACTGGAAGTCCGGGTATTGGCTACAGAAGGCAAAGAAACCGGCTATATAGCAGGGGATCTCTCAAAACCGTTTGTCATGAAATTTTCCCTCGAAAAAGAGCGCACAACCTGGCTTGTTACAAAGACCGGGGGGTCTGCAACTGAATTTCTGACAGGCCCATGAAAGACATTTATTTGCAAGATCTTTTTTCTGTTTCATTTGTAAAGATCACTGTGGTATAGTATCCCATGCGTAAAATATTTATTCTGACATTTGGACTTGCTGCCCTCGTCTTTTCAGGGCCCCAGGCATGTGCTGCAAAGGGAGAGACCCTCAAGGCAGAAGACGCCCAGGCCGTTCTTAATGAACTTATTCCGAACGTAAAGATAATCCATGTAAAGCAGAGCCCAATGGCCGGTCTCTGGGAGGTCGCCATAGAGATGAACGGCCAGAAGACGATCGTCTATATTGACGGCGCAAAGAAACATATCATCTCACCGATTACAAGGGGCGAGATATATGATATCAAGGCCAAGACAAGTCTTACCCAGGAGAGCATCCAGGAGATCAGCAAGATAGATGTCTCGCAGATCCCGCTTAAGGATGCAATTGTTCTGGGAGACAAGACTGCCTCGAACAAGATTATTGTATTTTCAGATGTTGATTGACCATACTGCGTAAAACTTCATCAGGAGATGAAGAAGGTCATAAAAGAGAGGAAGGATATTGCATTTTATACCATCCTCTTCCCCCTGCCGATGCATAAAGAGGCATACGGCAAATCAAAGACGATTGTCTGCGAGAAGTCGCCTGAGTTGCTTGATGCTGCGTATGAGAAGAAGCCTCTGCCTGCGCCGGGCTGCGAGACGACTGTGATTGATGACAATATCAGGCTCGCTGCAAAGCTCGGCATCAGCGGCACGCCTGCAGTCATCTTCCCTAATGGTGTTCTGATTCCCGGAGCAATGGAAGCAGCAAACATAATCAGACAGGTAGACAAGAAGTAATACCTGCCTCTTTCTGTCTTCACCCCGGTTATTATTAAATATCTCCGCATCCTGGCCTGCAGTGACGATTTTTCCCCCTTTGCGAATTAATGCAAGTTATACTATAAAAAAAACATAAAGATTAAGGAGAAGATGCATATGAAGAAATTACTGATTACAGGTTTCCTTGCGGCCCTGCTTTTTGTCTCGATGGATATGCTGCCTGCCAGGTCCTATGGGATGAGCGGCTGCGAGGAGGACTGCATGAAGTGCCATTCCATGAGCAAACAGGATGTGAAGCAGATACTGAACAAACTCGGCGCTCCTGAGGCAGAGCCCCTTGAGATCAAGACAAGCCCGCTCAAAGGGCTTTGGGAGGTAATTATTGATGACCGGGGCAAAGGCGGCATTCTGTATGTCGGTTTTTCGAAGCGGCATGTAATTGCCGGGCCGATCTTTGAGGTTGACACCGGCCTGAACAAGACTGAGGAGGCATTCGGGAGGGTTAATCGCAACCTGATCCGGTACGTTGATTTTGCGAAGATTTCGCTTGACAATGCGCTGGTCATGGGCCGGAAGGATGCCAAACACAAGGTTGTGGTATTTACTGATCCTGACTGCCCGTTCTGCGGAAAGATACATGAGGAGCTAAAGAAGGTCCTGGCAGAGACAGATGAGATCGCCTTTTATCTGAAACTTATGCCCCTGGCAATGCATCCGGAGGCCTTCTGGAAGTCTCAGTCCATACTCTGCAGGAATTCTATCGAGTTGCTTGAGGACAACTTCGCGAAAAAAGATATACCTAGGCCTGAATGTGACAAAAAAGATGAGGTGGAGTCCAATCTGAGGCTTGCCGCTGAATTGGGCATTACCGGCACACCGACCCTGATCTTTCCTGACGGCATGGTACTGGTCGGGGGCAAAGATGCAAAGACGCTGAAAGACCTTGCGCTGAATCCTCCAAAGAAAGAAGATAAAAAATAATATCCGGATTATAGTCCTTGACACAGGCCGGATGATATTGTTAACTATTAATGTGATTTGATTGTCAACACGGAGATTAAAAATGATTGTGAAAACAAGAGCCCATGTAATTGTTGACGAAGATCTGCTTCGGGAGATAGACCGTCTTGCCGGGAAGAAGAAAAGGAGCAGCTTTATTGAGGAGGCTACCAGAAAGGAATTGCAGAGGCTCAAACAAATTTCGTTAATCGGGAAGCTCAGGGGCGCGTGGAAAGATGAGGACCACCCTGATATGTGCGGCAAGGGCACAACGGATAAATGGGTGCGCAAACTGCGCTGTGAAGATGAAAATGCGTTAAGGAAAAAACTTGCCTGACTACCTTCTGGACACCACTGCGATTATTGACTACCTAAGAGACAGGGATGGCGTTCCCGAACTCCTGGGGAAATTATGTTTACAGGGCGGACTCCTATGTTGTTGTCCCATAAATATTGTGGAAGTATACGCCGGTATGAAGGATAAAGAAAAAGTCGAGACCGATGAATTCCTCAACAGCCTGAAATGTTATGAAACAACATGTGAGATCAGCTTCATTGCGGGCGATTTAAGAAGAAGACATGCCAAAAAGGGGTTGACTGTATGCACGTCGGACGCACTCATCGCGGCTACAGCTATAAAGCATCGCCTAATGCTTGTGACGAACAATTCCCGGCGCTTCCCCGCAGAGGAAATCACAATACAGACTTACGATAGGCAGTAATGCACTGCTGACAGACTCAGTTCCCTCAATGGTCATAAACAACACCAGGCGCTTTGGCAGGATTGAGGGGCTCAGAATTGAAAACTGGTATACAGACATAGGATGATGCGACAACCAAAGGAGTTTAAAGCGATGAACCATGTATTGCAGGCAGCTACGCTCATCGGACTTTCATTTGCCCTTATTTCTCCGCATACAGCATTTTCCGGGGTCAGGATCTATCTGAAAAACAACAGGGATATCATAGCTGACAGCTGCCGGGAATCTGCAGGCAGGCTGGTCTGTGAAGCGATGGGAGGCGCCTTTGAGATAGAGCAGAAGGATATCCTTATGATCAGGCAGCAGACCGGCAGTTCCGGGCGCTTTTATATGGATTCAGCAGAGCCGCCTGCACCCCAGGACAAAGAAGCAGAAAGCCCTGATGCGCCTGCAACTGACAGAGCGGGTAACGGCAATATGGCAGAAGAAGGGCTGCCTGTAAGGGGAGAAGATCCTGAGCAGGAAAAGCGGCTTGACCGGATAACAGAGAGAAAGATTCAGCTTCAGGCTGAACGGGAGATGCTGAGCAGGCAGCAGGAGCAGCTGAACCAGGAAGTGAAGAGTCTGGGGCAGAAGGCTTCAGAGCAACAGCGTAATGAGGCAGCAAGTCGGGTGGCAGAGATTGAAGAGCGGATCAGCAGGTTCAATGAAGAGGTGAAGAGGCTCAATGCAGAAGAAAAGGGCATTATCGAAACACTAAAGAAGGGCAGGCAAGCTATGTAATCAATTACATGGTTTGGATAGGCCGATACATAGTGACTGAAGCAGCTATAGTTTTATATTTAATATTTTCAAGTGGTTAGGCCTTTTGGGAAAAAGGCATGGTAATTGCAAAAATACCGGTAGACAACTTACCGCATTATGCGGGAAAGGGCATGAACTGTTTAATGAGGTATGCAACATGAATAATTCCAAAGGCTCTTTATCAGGATCAGGGTTCAGTCCGGCTTCGCCGTATTCCGTAATCTCTTTATTGTTTATGACAGTAATATTGTTTTTATTCCCGGCATTTGCCCCTGCTGTCGAGATGGAAGACTACTGCCTTGTGCCCCCCTATGTAAAGAAGGATGTATCACCCAATATCATGATCCTTATGGATGTTTCATCCGATATGAACGGCCCCGCCTATCCGGGCAATTATTCCGAAAACGCGACAAAAGACAATTATGACGGGTATTTTAACCCCCAGGGCTGTTACCGCTATACAAGCAAGTTTGAAGAGGTCTACAAGTCTACCAGCCCTGACGTCAGATATACGGCTTCTGACGCCTGCCCGTCAGCAGCGCCTTTCAGGGGCAATCTCATGAACTGGGCAACCATGTCCAAGTTCGATATCCTCCAGAAAGTGATCATCGGCGGCAATGCAACATCAAAACAGGGCAATGCCCATACACTGGTCAGCATCAGCGGCGGCACGTGGACAGAAAGGGTGTATGCAGGTTGCAGATTCAGGATGGTCAACGGCACCTTTACGATACAGGATGCTGTTTTGAATGGTGATTGTTCGCTGGTTTTGCCGACGCCGGCGCCGATCGCCTCCCTACTGAGATCTCATTACAATGGCACGGCAGAAATGATGAATGGCGGAGTCATAACCGTTGCAGCAGTAAACCAGGGCAGGCTCAACGCCATTGCTTCGGGTCTTTCGAGTCTCGCAAAAAAGATTGTTTCTATTGCTTCAACCATCTGGGACAACATTCATTTCGTATCAGAGGCCGAGGCTGCTGATTGCGCCATAGATCATACTTCCAGCTTCAGTTCTTCCGCCACGGTAGGTTCTCCTTATTCATTTGTTATGCAGGCAACAGGCGGCAGCAACAGCGTCAGCTTTACCTGGACATTCAATCCGGCTGCACCCTGCTCATGGCTGCCTGCCCCTGTTCGCTCAGGAAACAGGAGTCAGACCGCAACAGCAAACGGCACACCTAATACGACTGCTGCCTGCAATTTTACTGTGACTGCCTCGCGCTCAGGCTGCACAGCCCCTGCAGCAATAGCAAAGACGATTACGCCGGTCTGTCCTGTTCCTGTCATCACTACAAGTTCCCTTAATGCGGCGACTGTAGGGCAGGCATATGCCTTTAATATGGTAGGCTCAGGCGCGTATGTTCCGACTGGTCATAATCCGTGGTCTGCAAGCGGACTTCCTGCAGGGATCACAATAAACGCATCCACAGGCGCTATATCAGGCATTCCGACAGCCTGCGGCACGTTTAATGTGGTTGTAAACTATACTGGCGCAGCCCCCTGCGGAACCCCCGCCACCAAGACCTTCTCGATGGCGGTTACAAGCGGTCTTCAGATAACCCAGCCTGCCGGCACCAGGATTACTGACGGACAGACCAACAATCCCTATTCGTACCAGCTTCAGGGTTCAGGAGGCGCCGGCACATATAACTGGTCTACAGTGGCCAACTGTCCTACGGCTAACCCGGGCCCTTATAACTGCTTTCCACATGGCCTCACCCTGAACACTGCAACAGGCCTGATCTCAGGCACCCCCACATTTGGGCAGGGATTGGGCAATGATTTCACCTTCAGGGTGACTCTGGCAGACCAGAGTTCAGGCTGCAGCAGCCCTTTCAAAGACATAGTGATGAGAATGAATGCTGCTGCCACGCCGATTAATATCAGCAGCCCAAGCGGCGCATCAGGCTCCTGTTCCTTGCCTGCTGCCATCAGGGGCGAAGCCTATTCCTTTAATGCCCTGGCAGGAGGCGGAACCCAGCCCTATACCTGGACATTGCCGACCAAGCCTGCATGGCTCAACATTAATGCAGCAACAGGCGTAATTTCAGGCACTGCCCCTAACAGCACATCCACCGGCAATGCCATCAGCATCACAGTGACAGGCTCAGGGGGCACATCTGCCACAAAAAACTGCACGATTGATGTTATCAGAAACCCAAATCTTAACTCGCAGTCCTTCGGCAATGCGGTTAAGGTGGATTTGATTGAAGAGGTCTTTATTGATCAAAACGGCAATGACATCTATGACCCGGGAACAGGCGAAACATTTACGGATTCTATCCAGAACGGCAAGTGGGACGGCAAGCAGGGGGTGTTTCAGAAATACTGGGACTCCTTTAATCCCAAGGCAAGGTGGGGGCTGACCCAGTTCAGCAATACCGGGGTGGATATACCCTCTTCCGGCTGCATTCCGGCCGGTCCTGCCTCATCGTTTTATACTGCGATCCAGAATGTGCAGATGCGCAATTCACCCCTCGCATCAGGGCTTTATGGCGATATAAATTATTATGGCCGAGGTTTCTTTGCCGAGGCGGTAAACGGCACATACAGCGGCTGCCAAAACAGCGACCCCATAGACAATTCGCGCTGCAGGAAGAATTTTGTGCTGATCATCTCGGCCGGCAATGATGTGTCAGGCTCCAATTTTGACAATGCCACAAGCAACAGCTGCACGCCGCTACGTAATGGAAACAGCTCTGCCCCTCTTGTCCGAAATGCCTGCTTTGGCGCAAAAAAAGACCTCAGGTCGGACAAAAGCGGCACCCAGAGTGTCATTACCTATGTGGTAAATACCATGGGAACGCAAAATAACGGCGTTCTTGCAGATGCTGCAGAAGCAGGCAACGGCAATTATTACCCTGCCGAAAATGCCTCAGATCTTGCATCAAAGCTGGAGCTTGCTTTCAAGGATATGCTTGCCCGTGCTGCCTCAGGCACTGCCGCCTCAGTGCTTGCCTCAGGCGAGGGAAGCGGGGCGAATCTCATACAGGCCGTCTTTTACCCAAGAAGAAAGATAGATAATACTGAAATATTCTGGACAGGCAGGCTGACGAACCTCTGGTATTATGTAGACCCGTTCTTCGGAAACAGCTCAATACGGCTTGATGACGGCGACAAGATCCTGAATCTTGAGACTAATGAAACCAATAAGGATTATGTTGCCGAGCTGTATTTTGACACTTCCACAGAGACCACTCGGGCGCGTAGATACTCAGACACCAATGGCGACGGCGTCAAGGACGCAGTGCTGTCAGGCACTGATATAGAATTTGAAAAGGCAAATAATCTCTGGGAGGCAGGCACGGAATTATGGAAACGGTCATCTGCAAGGACAATCTATACCAACTGCTCAATAGCCGGCGGTTCGTGCATCGGATCTACAGGCCTGATGAACTTTTCGGATGCCAACAGGGCAGCGCTCAGGACTTATCTGCAGGCGGCCACTGATAATGATGCAGAGGCGATCATCAGGTACGTTCACGGTGAGGACGACTCCTTCACGATCGGCGGCTCAGC